>JBBSFG010000048.1:0-15648 GCA_038238965.1 Candidatus Acidiferrales bacterium
GCTTGTCCACCAGCAGCAACTTTTTGCCTTTGGCTGGCACAGAAACTGGAATCTTTACCGCTGTAACGTGTTTCGACGGCCACTGCCCGAAAACCTCTTCCAGCTTTTTCTTCATCTCCGCGGAGTGGAAATCCCCCGCCACAGCCATGATGGTATTTTCGGGCTCGTAGTACGTTTCATAAAACTTCACAATCGCATCCCGCTTTATCTTGGTTAGCGAGACTTCGTCCCCGTCCGCCGGTCGTCCGTACCCCACACCGTTAAAAAGATAGCCGTTGTAATACGCCCTCAGCACCGAGCGGGGATCGTCTTTTGCCGAGCGCACCCCGTCCAGCGTTTGCGCCAACAATTTCTCCGCTTCCGCCTGGGGAAATACCGGATGCAACAACGCATCCGAAAACAAATCCAAGCCACGTGCGAGGTCCTTGTTCAGTACTTCAACCGACACGCTCGAAAAGTCCGGTCCGGCGCCCGCTTCAAACGATCCACCGGTAAAATCCAGGTCCGCGGCGAACTGTTGCGCCGCACGGTTCTTCGTGCCTTTTCTCAGCAGCCCGGCGGTAATCGATGCCAGCCCTTCTTCTCCCGCCGGATCGCCCGCCGAACCCGTTTTCACGACGGCCTCGATGTTTACAATCGGCACCCCGCGCTTCTCCAGCAGCAGCACCGTCAGGCCATTCTTGAACACCACCTTTTCGTGCGGTGCCAGGTGAATCGATTGCCCCAGCAGCCCTGCGGGCGCGCACAACATCGCAACCAGCAGCAGCAGGAATCCCCGGTACTTCGTCGGATAGCTCATGGTTTTGTTTTTTCCTCGTTCTCCGGCGATAGCGTCGCCACGGTGCGATTATTCGCGCCAAAGTAGGCGTTCGCTACCCTCTGAACGTCCTCCTTGGTCACCGCGCCGTAATTTTTCGCCGCTTCAAAGAGTTTTTTGTAATCCCCCATGAACACTTCATACGTGCCAATCGTGTTGGCGCGTCCGTTGATCGTCCGCATCTGGTGGTAAAATTCCATCAAGCGGATATTTTTCGCTTTCTCCAGTTCCTGGTCCGTGATCGCAGCGGACTTGGTTTTTTCGAGCTCCTCATAAATCGCCTGCTCGCACTTCGCCGGATCGACGCCTTGTTTCGGCTCCGCCGCGATAATTGCCAGCGTCGGATCGAAGGCCGGTTGCACCGACGAAGAAACATCCAGCGCCAGTTGATCCTTGTCCACCAACCGCTGGTACATTCGCGAGCTCTCGCCGTCGAACAGGATTGTGCGCAAAATATTCGTCGCGTAAAAATCCGCGTTGTTGGTTGCCGGCACGTGATACCCGATCATCAGCAGCGGCAATTCCGCCTGCTTGTGCACCACCAGCCGCCGCTCGCCCAACTGGGGCGGTTCCACCGTCGTCACCGGCGGAGGAAGGGCGTGCGAAGGAATCGGCTCAATCGTCTTCTCACAAATTTGAAAAATTTCTTCTGGCGTTACGTCTCCGACCACCACCATCGTCGCGTTGCTCGGCGAATAACCCATCTCAAAGTGGTGTTTCAGGTCCTCGATCGTCCAGTGTTCGATGTCGCTCATCCATCCCACCACCGGCCATTGGTACGGATGCGCGATGAACGCTGAGGCCCACAACTGCTCATCCAGTACTCCGCCGTTGTTGTTATCGACGCTCAGCCGGCGCTCTGACGCCACCACTCCGCGTTCCGACTCAATTTTCGCCGGATCAAAACTCAAATTCTGGATGCGGTCCGCTTCGATGTCGAAAATCACCGGCAACGCCGACCGCGGAAACCAATCCTGGTACACCGTCACATTCTGGCTAGTGTACGCATTGTTCGCGCCACCATTGGCTTCCATCACCTTGTCCAGGTCTCCGGGTCCATACTTTTTCGCGCCGTTAAACATCATGTGTTCGAAAAAGTGCGAAAGCCCTGTCGTGCCCGGCCGCTCGTTGCGCGACCCGATACGATAAAAAATGTATAGCGCCACGTTCGGAATGTTGTGGTCTGTCTGTACGAGCACCTTCATTCCGTTTTTCAGCGTTCGCTCCGCAACGGGAAACTCCTGCGCTCTCGCCGACGACGCCAAACCCACACTCGCCGCACACACCATCCCGAGAACGGCCGCCCGCAACCCGTTGTTTTTCATGAATCCACCTTTAACGCAGTATTCTTCTCTTCAGACGTGTCGAACGTAGACAAAAGTTTTCCGGATCACGCAGTTTCTAGCGCAGTAGCGCAAACACTCTCACAGGCCCGCCCGACCCGCCTTCCAGCTTGATTGGCGCGACTACCAGAAACGCGCCCGCTTCCGGCAGTTCGCTCAAATCCGCCAAATTCTCCAGATGGTACAGGCCCGCCCCCAACGCGAGATGGTGCACGCTGAAATCGTCCGAGGCTCCGTAGTCCACGCTTAGTGTGTCGCAACCCAGCCCGCTCGCCCCGCGTTCGATCAACATCTTCACCGCCTCCGCTGAAAATCCAGGGAAGTGCATCTTACCCTGCTTGTCCTGGTTGCGATATTTCTGCGCGTCCGGCCAGCGCGCCGACCAACCCGTCCGCAGCAACACGATGGCACCTTGTGGAATTCGGCCGTGCGTGTGTTCCCACTCCTCAATCCTGCCAACCGGCAAACGATAATCGGCATCCTTCGCCGCCTCGCTCCGCACATCCAAAACCACTCCCGGCCCAAACAGCTTGTTAACCGGTATTTGATCGACCGTCGCTTTGCCAGAAGCAAAATGCGCCGGCGCATCCAGATGCGTCCCGTAGTGCTCCAGCATCCAAAAGCTGCGCGTGAAGTACCCGTTTTTTTCGAACGTGGCGTTGTCTTTGGCCTCAAACCACTTTTTATCTCCCGGCCACGGTACTAGTTTGTCGTTGATGGCGTAACTGAGGTCGACCACCCGGGTCTTACCGTTAGGTATCCCGTCCAAAATCGGATTCTCTCTTGAAACTTGCGCAAAAACGGTCATGAATCCGGCCAACCCAGCGATCAATATTCCCGAGCCGCTTAACAAACTCATCCATCGCTCCACATGCTTTTGCCCTGCCGGTCCGGAAGGACATCCACTTGGGCGTTCAAGGCAGTGGTATTCCTGGCGTAGCCACAATTCCCGCCATGCGCAAGATCTCCTGGTATTCGCCTTCGGTAATTGACGAGACCACCAGCCGCACATTTTTCAGCATTTTTACTTTTCTCAATGACGGGTTGCCGCGCAACTCCGCGAGCGTGACCTGCCTCGGTAGCTTGTCGAATGCTCGCAGGTCGGCCACCAGATTCTTTTCTTCGCGGTCGTGCGGGTCGGGATACGGGTCTCGCGTGATTTCGGCTATGGAGTACAGCGCTCGCTCCGGCGCCGAGTGATAGCACAGCACGCGGTCCCCTTTGCGGGCTTGCTTCAGGGCGCGAATAGCGTCGGGTTTTGACCCCGCGCCATGCCACATTTCCTTGCCTTTAACAAAAAGCGTGTCCCAATGGAAGTCGTGAGGGTCAACGCTGAAGATCCAGTAATGTCTTTGCGCGGTCGGAATTGCCATCGAGGCTTCGAGTCGGCCAGCAATATACACGCGGCTGGGCAAAAAGCGAAACAAAATATGAGGGTTAGCTGAGCTTCAGGACGTGAAATCACGTATTTTGAGGTCTCTGCAATGCCCGCATTGGGGGTGCAGTTACTTATGGTACTTGTTTTGTGACAGATACGCCGGTTATCCCGGCCCTCCGATATCCACAAATACTTCTTCCCCCCGTACTTCCACCGGATAACACGCCACCCCTGCGGCTTGGTTATGGCTCGCTTTGCCGGTTAGGACGTCATATCGCCAGCCGTGCCACGGGCAGGTAACGACTGTCCCCTCTAGGGCCCCTTGGCCTAGCGGTCCGCCGCGGTGGATACAGGTATTGTTGATCGCATAAAATTTGCCCGCTACGTTGGCGACCGCAAGCGTTTTCCCCTCCGCTTGAACTTCACGAATCGTCCCGGGAACAATTTGCGCCGTCGTGCCAACGCGTACAAATCCCATGTTCACCCCTAGTCGAAAGGTATCAACTCTATGGTATCTGGAGAACTTGGAATTTGCTGCTAATTGCAGGACCGCCGACTGGAGGGACAAACTGAAATCTTGTCAACTTCTAGACGTCGCCGGATCGGTCCGGTTCGATCTTCACTTTATTGCGGCCAGACCGCTTCGCCGCGTACAACGCTTTATCCGCCCGGCGCACCAGGGTATCGAAATCCACAATTTCTTCGCCGTGAAAGCCGGCAATCCCAAAGCTCGCTGTGATCGAGACTTTTTCGTCTCCAATTTGAAATAGCTGCGCCGCCAGCTTTTCACAAAAGCGCTGCACCGTTTTTTGTATGGCATCCGCCTCGACGTGAGTAATCACCAGCATGAATTCGTCACCGCCTAGTCGCCCGCAGATATCCGACGCGCGAATCACCGTTTTCAGGATTTCGGCGAATTTTTGCAGCAGCGCATCCCCGCCGCTGTGTCCGTGTGTATCGTTGATGCTCTTGAAAGAATCCAGGTCGGCCAGCACCACCCAGTATGGATATCCGTGCCTCGCTGCTCCCCGCAACTGGCGCGCGGCCCACTCTTCGATGGCGCGCCGGTTCGGCAATCCCGTCAGCGGATCGCTATGCGCCAGTTCTTCCAACAATTTATTCTTCGCGTCAATCTGCCGGTGCAGGTCGATTATCCGCCGCCCTACACCGATACGGGCCATCAACTCAGCTGGATCAAATGGCTTCGTTAAGTAATCGTCGGCGCCCGCGGCCAGCCCTTTTACCACATTGTCTTTTTCAGCGATGCTGGTCAGCAGGATGATGTATGTATATCCCCGGTGCGCGTCCGCGCGCAGCCGATGGCAGAGATCTAAGCCCGACAAATCGGGCATCATCCAGTCAGTAATTACGATCGCCGGGAGGTAGCGCGCGAACAATTCCAGAGCTTCGCGCCCGCTCTTGGCAAACAACACCGAATACGGCCCGTCTTCCAATGCATGCTCGACCAGCTTGCGGTATACGGGCGAGTCGTCCACCACAAGCACCTGCAGGTCCTGCTGAGCGGTAGCATCAGTCATCGACAACTCGTGTCCCACTAATTCGAGCCCGGGCATTCGCATCCAACCTTGATGTACGAGGGAAACCGTTCTTCTATCTTATCAGCGGGCTAAGAGGGCAATCTTGCGTGGCTCCGCCGTGTTCGAAATGGTAACCCGTGCGATAACCGCCTATGGTATTTTGGCGGAACTTAGAGATTGAAGAACTGAAAGGGCATTTCCAGCAGGCCCGGGACTGTCATCCGGCACGCCAGCGGCGCGTAACTCAGCCCGCCGCCTGTACTTTCGCCAGCAGTTCCACGAATTTCTGCTTCCGCTCGGACTGGTCGTGCCCACCCTCCGCGTCCGCCAATTGAGTGATGTTCATGGAACAGAATTTCGGGCCGCACATGGAGCAGAATTTGGCTTCTTTGTAAAAATCGTCCGGCAACGATTCGTCATGCATCGCTCGCGCCGTGGGAGGATCGAGCGACAGCTCAAATTGCTTGTTCCAGTCGAATAAAAATCTTGCGTAGCTCAGCGCGTCGTCGCGGTCGCGCGCTCCGGGCCGGTGCCGCGCCACATCCGCCGCATGCGCGGCAATCTTGTAAGCGATCACGCCCTGCTTCACATCTTCCGGATTCGGCAGCCCCAGGTGCTCCTTGGGCGTCACGTAGCAAAGCATCGACGCTCCATGCCATCCGATCATCGCCGCGCCAATCGCGCTGGTGATGTGGTCGTAGCCGGGTGCGATGTCGATCACCAGCGGCCCCAGCGTATAGAACGGCGCCTCGTGGCACCATTCCATCTCCTTATCGACCTGCTCCTTGATCTTGTCCAGCGGCACGTGCCCAGGTCCTTCGATCATCACCTGTACATCGTGCTCCCACGCTTTGGTGGTCAGCTCGCCGAGCACTTTTAGTTCAGCGAATTGCGCTTCGTCGCTGGCGTCCGCAATGCACCCGGGCCGCAATCCGTCGCCAAACGAAAAACTCACGTCATGCTTCTTGAAAATCTTGCAGATATCATCAAGATTTTCGTACAGGAAATTCTGTTTTTTATGGTGTTCCATCCAGTGCGCCATCAGCGACCCGCCGCGGCTCACGATCCCCGTAATCCTCTTGCGCACCAGCGGCACATGCTCGCGCAAAACCCCGGCATGGATGGTCATGTAGTCCACGCCTTGCTCGGCCTGCTCTTCAATCACTTCCAACATCAGCCCGATGGTCAGGTCTTCTGGGCGGCGAACTCTTGAAATCGCCTCGTACACCGGCACCGTCCCTACTGGCACGGGTGAAGCATCAATGATCGCCTTGCGAATGGTGGGAATGTCGCCGCCAGTGGAAAGGTCCATCACCGTATCCGCGCCGTAGTGCACCGCGTGATGCAACTTCTTCAACTCTTCATCAATGTTGGAAGTCGTCGCGGAGTTGCCGATATTCGCGTTGATTTTGCATTTCGTGGCGATACCGATGCCCATCGGTTCCAGGTTGCGATGGTTCACATTCGCCGGAATAATCAGCCGCCCGCGCGCAATTTCACTGCGCACCAGTTCCGGCTCGACCTTCTCGCGTCCCGCCACAAACAACATCTCTTCGGTAATCGCTCCGCTCCGCGCCAGGTGCATCTGCGACATGTTGCGATTGCCGTTCGCTCCAGCCTGCTCCGACTCCCGCTTCTCAATCCACTTATCCCGAAATGCCATAAATCCCCCTCAGAACCCGCCGCACAGTGAAACAGACGCCCCTCAGCCGCTGCGAACAAGAAGTATCGCACCGCCATCAGGGTGCCGCAACCAACACAAATCATCTTGCAAGCGTTGGCGCTCGCGCCCTCTGAAATTCTTTTTATGTGGGATTGCGGGCAGGCTCAGAAAGTTAAATTTCTTCTTCGTCGTCGTCGCCGAGCCTGCGGACCACCGTGGTCTTGTGGTGAATCTTCACCGAGTGCGCGCGTATCCCCGATATGATGGCCCGGCGCATTTCCACCGGCAGCATTTCGGGCGCATACACTCCGGAGAGTTCTCGCGGGAAAACTTTGATGAACAGCGCCGCGACGTGCGCCGTAGCGTAAGCCACCGGCGTAGTAAACCGCCCCTGCTGCCGAATCTGGTAAAGAGTCGGGAACGAGCAGTCCGTGCGGATCAGCACGCGCACGTCTTCTTTTTTGCCGCGCTTAACGCCGCTCACCAGCACCGCCGCCGCGAAGCGCGCGTTTTGCAGCACGCCCTGCCGGATTAGTTTCGCAATCATCCGCGGCGAAGACGTTTGCGGAAACTGTTGCTTCTGCAATCCCCGCGACTTCGACAATTTCCCCGCTTTGTACCAGCGCCGCAGCCGGTCAAATTCGTTGCCGCCAATTTTCACGTCCATGTTTCGCATCGGAATGTCATACGGCAGCGAGGTCACCTCGTCCTGCGCCGCCAGCACCACGTTCGCGGCTCCAATCGGTTCGGCAAAGCGGAATTTTTCCAATTCCGCGAAGCGCTTCTCCATTCGAAATTTCCCGTCGCGGTAAACCCGCGGATTCGAAATCGCTTCATCAAACGACACTTCCGGCGACCATTGCGAAATCGGGTCGGCGCTTTCGGTGCTCTCGTACAGCCGGATCTGCACGGATTCCACCTCGTCAAGCGATTCCGCCGCGCGCTTCACCAGCAAATTCGTCAATCCCGGCGCTACCCCGGCATTGATCAGCGCGACGCGATTTTTGCCCTCAAACCGCTTGGCATACGCAAACTGCTCCGACCGGAAAGGATTGCGCGTCAGGTGCGAGCTCAAATCCACATAATGTGCGCGCAATCGCAACGCCGCCCGCATCACGATCTGGTTGAACACCGATGCCGACGCATTCACGATCAACTGGCATCCGCGCGCCGCGCGCACTATACCCAGCAGATTGCGGGCATTCACTTCGGTAACGGCAATGGTGCTTTTTCTGCCCAGGAAGCGCCGGGCGCGCTCGGGGTCGCGGTCGCCGCACCACACCTCGTGCTTTTGTCGTTCCAAGAGTTGTGCCAGGAGAGAACCGGTCGCACCGGCCCCCAAAACGAATATCCGCATGGTGTGGCCAAAACTCTATCACACCCCTCGCAATTCAACGGACATCGCGAGAACGGAACAACCATCTATACATCTCAACCACATTAACCAAACGAGTCATTCCGAATCCCGCGCGAAAGCACGGGCGAGAAATCTGCTGTTTGATCGCACAGGCCCCTCGGTTCATCGCCACGATCCGTCCCAGCCATCCCGAATCTGCCGAATTGCAGTACGTCCCCCACAGGAATAGACTGTACCTGTAACTCCGATTCCTGCCGCCTGCCGGAGCGAAAACCAACGGCGCCAGGAACGACGCGTTGGCGCCATAAATTGCGCCGCAACGCTCAGGGTTCAGGTGGAAACGCCCGAGCCTCCCGGTATTTGGAAAGGAGCTCTCCTTCGAACCAGTTTCGAAGAGCGCCCGATTCCATTCACCGAATCGGGTTTGTTTTTTTCGCACCTTGGTCGCAACCGTTACCTTGAAACGTACATGACCCTTCACGACAAATTCGGCAGGCAAATCACCGATCTGCGCATCTCCGTCACGGATCGATGCAATTTCCGGTGTGTGTATTGCCGCTCTGCCGACCCGGAAAATTATCGCGAACACGACGAGATTCTATCCTGGCCGGAATTGTATCGCCTCGCGCGCATCTTCAAGACTCTCGGTATCAAGAAAATGCGCGTCACCGGCGGCGAGCCCACCGTTCGCCCGGGCGTGGAAGATTTCATCTCTCATCTCCATTCCCTTGAAATCGAAGACATTTCCATGACGACCAACGGCTACCAACTCGCCGAGCGCTGCGCGCGCCTGGTTTCCGCCGGCCTGCACCGGATCAATATCAGCCTCGATTCCCTCGATCCCGCAAAATTCGAGCGCATCACTCGCACCAAAACATTTGATTCTGTGATTAGGGGCATCCAGGCAGCCCAGGCATCGCCCCTCGCCCCTGCAAAAATAAATGCCGTTCTCGTTCGCGGTATCAATGACGACGAAGTGGAAGCCTTCGCGATTTTCGCGCGTGAAAATGGCGTGGTCATGCGCTTCATTGAATTCATGCCGCTCGACGGCGACCGCCACTGGACCCGCGACGCCGTGGTTCCCGCCGCGGAGGTGTACCAGCGCATTCATTCGCACTGGCCCCTGGAACAAATCCCGCACCATCACAGCGAAACCGCGCGCAAGTACCGTTTCGCCGACGGCACTCCCGGTGAGATCGGATTGATCGCGCCGGTAACTCAGCCTTTTTGCGGGCACTGCTCCCGCATCCGTCTTACCGCGGACGGCAAAATACGGACGTGTCTCTTCAGTAAGGAAGACCACGATCTGCGTTCGCTTTTGCGTGAAGGCGCGAGCGACGAAGATGTGGAGATCTACATACGATCTGTGGTCATGGAAAAAGAACAGGGGCATCGCATAAATGAAACGGATTTCCGCCCTCCCACGCGTTCCATGGTCTTCATCGGCGGTTAGCCTGCGCCGCGCCGTTTCTGTCTCGACCGCGTATCTCGTTTGCGGTAGCATCGCACCAGCGTTGATTCTGTTCTGTTTTGTAGCATCAGCATCGGATTTATCGCTCTCCGCATCAAACCTAAGTACGAAACTTTAACTGAGCGGCGCGATCGTTAAATAAACATGCCAGACGAAGACGACGAAAAAGATCAGGACGAATCGCAAGAGCCGCCAAGACGTCTCTTTACGCTCACCGAGGCGGAGCGCGCCCGCCAGGAAATTGAGCCGGTGCTGGTAGAGGCTATGGGTTGCCGCAAAAAACTCGCGGGCCTTGAAAGCGACCTTTCCGCCGTTTCTTCGCGCATCGCCATGATGGGCGGCGTAATCGTTCCTTACGAAAAGCTTGCCGCCGTGCGCTTGCAACATCAGCAACTCGCGGAAACGTTCAATTCCGCCCTTACGCAAATCATTGAAACAGGATGCGTCATAAAGGATTTGGAAGTTGGGCTCCTCGATTTTCCGGCCATCATCGATAACCAGGATGTGTATCTCTGTTGGAAGCTTGGAGAGGATCGCATCCGTTTTTATCACCGCCAGGACGAAGGGTTCGCGGGCCGCAAACCGCTTGACCCTCGCGACATCGGATCGAGCGATATCATTCAATAAGTAAGCTCTAGGCTGGCGTCAGGTCGCTGCTGCTTACCTTCCAAATAAAGGATCCCTTTGTCGACAAATTCCGAAAATCGCCTGAAAGATTCCGCCAGCCCATATCTCCGTTCTGCAGCTCATCAACCCATCGACTGGTATGAGTGGGGTGCGGCCGCGTTCGAACGCGCCAAAGCCGAAGACAAGCCGATGTTGCTCGATATCGGCGCCGTCTGGTGCCACTGGTGTCACGTAATCGACCGCGAATCCTACGAAAATCCCGAAATCGCGAAAATCATCAGCGAAAATTTTATTGCCGTCAAAGTCGACCGTGACGAGCGCCCCGACGTCGATTCGCGCTATCAGTCCGCTATCAGTTCCATCTCCGGACAGGGCGGCTGGCCGTTGACGGGTTTTCTATTGCCGGATGGCCGACCGTTTTTCGGCGGCACGTATTTTCCGCCCGACGATCAGATGGGTCGTCCCGGCTTTCGGCGCGTTCTATTGGCCGTGGCCGAATCGTTTCGCAGCAAGCGCGCGGAAATTGAGCGTGCCGCGAGCACCCTCGCTAATGCCGTGGCCCAGGCCGAGGTATTCACCGGAGCCCGCAGCGACTTCGATCCCGGCGTCATCGAAACACAAGTCCATTCCGTCACCCAGCTCTTCGACATCAAGAACGGCGGCTTCGGGCGCGCACCCAAGTTCCCGCATGCATCCGCCATGGACCTGATACTGGATCGCTTCCAGCAGACCGGCGAAAAACATTTGCGCGCCATGGCCGAAAGCACGCTTGAGAAAATGGCTCGCGGCGGCGTCTACGATCAACTGGCCGGTGGCTTCCACCGCTACTCCGTGGACGAGCGCTGGTTGGTGCCCCATTTTGAAAAAATGAGCTACGACAACTCCGAACTCCTGCGAAATTATCTTCACGGCTGGCAGGTCACCCAGAATCCGCTTCTCCGCCAGACCGCCGAAGGCATCATCGCCTGGGTCAACGAAGTGCTCTCCGACCAGCAAAATGGCGGCTTTTACGCCAGCCAGGACGCCGATTATTCGCTTGACGACGACGGCGATTATTTTACCTGGACGCTCGACGAGCTTCGCGCCGCTTTAAGCCCCGACGAAGCTCGCATCATGGAGCTGTACTACGACGTCGAAGCGCAGGGCGAGATGCATCACAATCCCGCGAAAAATGTTTTGTGGGTAGCCCGCGATCCGGTGGACATCACCTCTCAGCTCGGCCTGGAAGAATCCGCGGCCGGCGCGACCATCGCCGTTGCCAAAGCAAAAATGCTTGCGGCGCGTCTTTCGCGACCCACTCCCTTCGTGGACAAAACCATGTACGTTTCCTGGAATGCCATGTTCGTATCCGCGTATCTGGACGCCGCCCGCGTCCTCGATGGCGTGGTGGCGGAAATGTCTCGCCATTTTGCGCTTAAGACCCTCGACCGCATGCTCCATGAAGTCTGGAGCGAAACGCGGGGCTTCGCTCACCGTATTGGCGGCCCAGCGCTTGACGGCTCGCTCGACGACCAGGTCTTTGGCGTTCTCGCTCTGCTCGACGCCTACGAATCCACCCTGGAGCCGCGCTATTTCGACGCCGCGAAAAAAACTATGGATCTTGCGATTGCCCGCCACGGCGATTCTGAAGGCGGCGGATTTTTCGATCGTCCCAGCGACGCCGCGCCCATGGGCGGCCTCGACGTGCGCCGCAAGCCTTTTCAGGATTCTCCTACCCCTGGCGCGAATTCCATCGCGGCCATCGCGCTGATTCGTCTCCACACGTTCACAGGAGAAGACCGATACCGTGAGGCAGCACAAAAGACTCTCGAAGCCTTTGCAGGCATTGCGCCGCAGTACGGTCTATTCGCCGCTACCTATGGGCTGGCTTCCACGCTTTTCTCGCATCACCCGTTGCAGATCGTCGTTACCGGCCCAGCCGGTAATTGGGTTTCGCAATCTCTGGAGTTGGCCGCTCACCGCGTCTTCCGCTTCGGTAAAGCCGTGTTTCGAATAACGCCGGGCACCGACCTTCAGCATCTTGCGGGCGCGCTGAAGGAGACTCTTGCGCATCTCCCGGCAGATCAGCCGCTCGCGCTTGTCTGCAGCGGTCAGACGTGTCTGCCGCCCGCGTATGATGCCGCGCATCTGACCGCCCTGCTCGAAAAGGGCGCTGCGGGCTCGGCCCGGACAGCCTGAAAACGAAACGGGCACGACTAAACTCATCGCGCCCGCCAAAAACAACCTGCAGCTCCAAATTCAGGCTATTTCTTGGGACGAGATTCCGGCGGCACCAGCCCTGACAAACGGTAGTAAACCACCAGCTGTCCGTAATGCTCGCCTGAATGCTCGATCAGCCCATACGCGAGATCCGAGACGTGCTGCTGCTGTTTGCTTTCCGGGTCGGTCACCCAGTCAGCCATACCTTTGTCGCCCTTCGCTTTGATCAGCGCCGCTCCCTCTTCGAACGATTTTTTTACGAAGGCCACCACGTCCGCTTTGCTCTTATACTTTGCGCGCGGCGGATCCTCGCCCGGAGGCACTTGCCCTTGCACCGGCGCGGTGAAATAAACCACCGCTCCCGCCGCATGCAGCAGTTGCTCGGCAAAACTTCGCTGCGCCGGTGTGGCCTTGAAGTCATATTTGTCTTCCGGAAAATCCTCCGCCATCTCGGTCAATTTTCGCGCGATCTCATTCCATTGGCCGAGCACGATCTGCGATTCGCCTGGCTGTGCTCTGGCAGAGTCATTCTTTTTCGGCATGTCCTGTGCCGGCAGGGGACTTGCATACAACCCGGCGGCCAGCGCCAGCGCCGCCATCCACTTGAATCCCTTCATTTGTCTCCTCCGTTTTTTCCAAAACCCAATATGGTCAGGCCGCGACCTGGTTCGAATAGAAACGTTCTACCTCGCCAACCTGGATGTTTCCACTTCGGCCACACATCTTACTCCCGAAACATCCGCCCGTCGCGCAACAAGGCGCATTGAGCCCGCGTGATACAATTGGTGTTGAAGTTTGAGGCGTATTGTCGTGAACTGGGCATTCTTTCTGCTTCGTTTTTTCATTGCTCTCAGCGTTCTTAGCCTGTTCTTCCTTTCTCAGCTTTTCTGGCATCGGGCCCTCTGGCGCGTCACCGCAAACTTTCGCCGTCAGTGGTTGCGCGTGACAATCCGGCTCTTGTGGCTCGGACTGGTTACCCTGGTCATCTCCGCGTTCGTGGATGGCGTGCGCATGGGTCACCATCATTTGATTCCCCGCGGCACGATGGTATCCGCGCTTGTAGGCTTGTGGTTCTTCAGCGCCTTGTTTGCCTTTCTGGCCGTAAAATTCGTACGCGTGCTGGACTTCCTTTGGTCGAGGATTCGCAGGAGCAATCGCTCGCAAACGATAAAATCGATTCCCCCTTCGCAACTGGTACTTAGTCCGGACACGCCCGCGAGCATCGAACAGCTCCGCGATCCATCCCGACGTTACTTCTTCCGCGCCGTTACCGCTGCCGCGGGGGCCGCTCCCTTTCTTGGCGCCATGTACGGTTATGCCGCCGAGCGCCTCAACTATCAGATTCGCCGCGTGGAAATTCCCATTTCCGGCTTGAACCCCGCGCTGGACGGAATGTCCATCGTGCAGCTCAGCGACATTCACTTGAGCGGATACATGCCCCGCTCCCAGGTGCGTCGCGCCGTCGAAATGGCCAATGAACTTGGCGCCGACCTGGCCGTGGTCACCGGCGATTTCATCACCAGCGCCAGCGACCCGCTAGCCGATTGTATTGATGAGATCCGCCGGTTGCGTGCGCCACTGGGCGTCTGGGGTTGCAACGGCAACCACGAAATCTACGCCCGCGTCGAGCAGGCCGCGCAAACGCTCTTCGACCAGGCCGGCATGAAACTCCTTCGCCAGGAAAACGCGCAACTCTTCTTTAAAGGCGCTCAATTTAATCTGATTGGCGTCGATTATCAGCGCGAGCGCACCAATCAGGGTCAAAAGCGCCAGACGCTGATCAATGCCGAACAACTTGTGCGCCGCGACATGCCCAACATTTTGCTTTCGCATAATCCCAATTCGTTTCCTCGCGCCGCGGAACTGGGTATCGAACTTTCACTCGCAGGACACACGCACGGAGGTCAGATTCAAGTTGAGATTCTCGATCATCGCCTCAGCCCTGCGCGTTTCATCACCGATTACGTTGCCGGGCTATATCAGCGCCCGCTGTTCGCGTCTTCCCGGGATATTCCCGTATCTCGGGCTGAGGGCTATTCCGAAGCGCCTCGGGTCTCACGGACCCACGGCACTGTGCATGGAATGGCGTCCATTTATGTCAATCGGGGACTAGGCACTGTGGGTGCGCCGGTACGCATCGGGGTTCCTCCGGAAATTACTCTGATCGTCTTGCGGCGCGCTTAATCTCTTTACGGCCGCACTTCGAAAATCAAATTGAATGGTGTTTGGGTGGCGCGGCGAAAATGTGAAAAACCTCCTGAAGTGACCACCTCGCGCAAGCGTTTTTCTCCCGCTTGCGCACCCAGCGCCAATCCTACCTCTTGAGAGAGTGAAGCCGGGGTGCAAAGCAGCGTCGACGCCCCATAAAAAGCGCGTCCGATCGGATTCAGATTTTCCTCCAGTTTATCGCCGGCAAACGGTTCCACAATCATCCACGTCCCATCTTTCTTCAACGTGCTATGCACATGCGCGGACGCTCCCGCGGGATCGCCCATGTCATGCAGGCAATCGAAAAACGTCACGAAATCATAGTCCTTCCCCGGATAAGACTTCGCGCTCGACACCTCAAAGCGGATGCGCTCGCCGATGCCCGCATCTTTCGCCCGCTGCTTCGCGGTTTCTATGGATTTGTCGTGGTAGTCGAAGCCCGCGAATTCAGAATTGGGATACGACTTGGCCATCAGAATCGTCGACGCCCCCAGACCGCAGCCGACATCCGCCACGCGCCCGCCCTTTTTTAGCTTTGCGTCCACGCCTTCCAGCGCGGGAATCCACGTACTGATCAGATTGGCGGCATAACCGGGTCGGAAAAATCGTTCCGTTCCTTCGAAAAGTTCGTGGTGATGCTCATGCCAACCCAGGCCTTTACCGGTCTTGAACCGCTCTGTGATTTCGTCCTCGGCCTTAATCGCCGCCAGCGCCACTTGAAACGCGCCGGGCAAAAATACGGGACTGGACTCATCCGCCATCGCGAATGCCTGCTCTTCGCTCAAGGTGAATTTTCCCGTGGCCGGGTCGAAATTCACGTAACCGCCCGCTGCCTGCGCGCTCAGCCACTCGCGGACGTATCGTTCCGTTGTACCCGTGGCCGCAGCAAGTTCGCCAGGTGTTTGGGGACCGCTCTTGGCCAGTGCCTTGTATAAACCGAGCTTGTCGCCGATGCGAATCAATGCCGCATTAAACGTGGCGCCAAAATCCACAATAGCCTTGCCGAGAAACTCATGAAGTTTGTCCTGATTGAGAGCCATATATCCC
>JBBSFG010000049.1:0-15540 GCA_038238965.1 Candidatus Acidiferrales bacterium
CATCATTCTGTACGACTATCCGCAGATCGCTCCGGAGAGCGCGGGCGACTTGTTCGATGGAACGGAAATCGACGAAATTCTGGCGTTGCGAATCCTCACGCTCACGGAGAGCGAGAAAGAAGAAATGCGCCAGGGAGACGATCGCGCGCGCCAGGTTCTGGATCGCACGGAAGCAATGCCTGAAGAACAATTTCTCAAGCTCCATGGAGTATTGCGCGGCATGCGTCCATCACCGGGGGAGCAGCGATGAACGAATGGGAGTGGAAGCTGCTCGAAGACAAAACTCCGCTTGAGACGCTGAAGATCGCCGGAGCCGAGGTCAAGGCCGGCGATCGAGTGAGATTGCATCCCGGCAGGCGCGCGGATATTTTTGACATGGCGCTGGCGGGCAAGACCGCGGTGGTGGAGTCGATCGAGCAGGACTACGAAGGCAAGTTTCACGTTTGCGTTGTTGCCGACGACGACCCCGGCCGGGACATCGGCATGATGCGCCAGCCTGGCCACCGTTTTTTCTTTTTTCCGGAGGAAATCGAACCGCTCGGCCCCGATGAGCCTGAGGTTGGAAGCCGCGCGTCGGCTACCAAGATATTGGTGGCCGGGATTGGAAATATTTTCCTGGGCGATGACGGCTTTGGTGTGGAAGTGGCCAGCCGCCTGGCTGGGCGTAGCCATGCAGAAGGTGTTCGCGTAACTGATTTTGGAATTCGCGGACTGGATCTGGCGTACGCGTTGATGGATGGGCCGGAAGTCACCATCCTGATCGACGCCTGCCCTCGTGACGCCGCGCCGGGCACGCTGTACGTGGTTGAGCCGGACTTGAGTTCTTTCGATTCGCCCAACCATTCGCAAGTTGCTGTGGATGCTCACGCCATGAATCCCCTGGCTGTGCTGGCTATGGCCAAATCCATGGGCGCGCCGCTGCAGCGGATTTTGTTGATAGGATGCGAGCCGGCCACGCTCGGCCCCGAGGAAGGGCAGATGGGACTGAGTGAAGTTGTTGCCGCTGCTGTCGAGCCGGCCGTAGCCTTGACGGAATCCCTGGTGGCAAGAGTCCTGAACGGCGAATGGCCTTTGCGTGTGGATGAGATCGATCAAAACATAACCTGAGAAAGGAATCTGATAATCATGGAAATCATGAAGCGAGATGACAGTGGGCGTTCAAGTGAACGGGACACCTTATTCATGCTTGGCGGCGTGGCCCTGGTGGTGGTTGGCGCGGGAATGATCCTCTCCAATCCTACAGTGCGCCGCTACGTGGAGAAGAGCCCTATCGGGAATGTACTCGGTAACATCATTCCCGACGTGGAGCGGTACTTTAAGCTGCGTTCCATGTAATGGGTGTCGACACCCTATCCACGCAGTACGCCATCGACGCGGCCAAAAGCCGGCTCACCGTGCGCGCCTTCGCGAGCGGGCTACTGTCCGGGCTGGGACACAATCCGGTGATCGGCGCGCAGGATTTTTCTGGCCAAGTGGACTTTGCGCCCGGCGCTCTGGCAGACGCCTCCATGAAGTTCATTGTCAGGGCCGACTCGCTTGCGGTGCAGAATGACGTCAGCGACAAAGACCGCCGCGAAATCGAGCGCACCATGCTGGATGACGTGCTGCAAGTGCGGCAATTTCCGGAAATCGTGTTTGAAAGCACGAAAGTCTCCGGACTGCGTATGGGGGAAGGACTGTATGTTGCGAAAATTGAGGGTGATCTATCCTTGCACGGGGTTACCCGGCGGCAGACGATTACCGCTCAAGTAGTTCCCGGGGAAGAGAGCGTCCGGGGCTACGGCGAATTTTCGCTGAAGCAAACGGATTTCAACATCAAGTTGGTTTCCGTTGCGGGCGGGGCCTTGAAAGTTAAGGATGAGCTGAAATTTTCATTCGACATCGTGGCCAGGAAATAGGCCGCGTTTGCGCGGTGCGCCATGGATATAGCCATGGATATAGACGATGAGGCGCCGGAAGTCTTGGGGAGATGCAGCATGTGTTTAGCGATACCGGGTCAGATTGTGGAAATTACAGGCGACGCTACGCATTCTGCGGTGGTTGATGTGGTGGGCGTGCGGCGAAGAGTCGACCTGGGATTGCTGCAGGAAGACCAGGCCAAGGCCGGCGACTGGGTGCTGATCCACGTGGGTTTTGCGATGAGCAAGATCAGCGAAGAAGAAGCACGCGACCAGATGCAGACGCTGCAAATGCTGGGGGAGAGTCAAGCCGCGATGGAAGAGGTTCGCGGCTACGGTCTGGATGATGGAGAAGAAGAAAAGGCAAGTTAGCGCAGAGACTAAACATGAAATACGTGGATGAGTTTCGCGACCCTGAATTAATCATGAAGACGGCGGAGGAAATTCGCCGGCTCACCGACCCGCAGCGGCATTACCGCATCATGGAAGTTTGCGGCGGCCATACTCACGCTATCTATCGCTTTGGCTTGAAAGACGTGTTGCCGGAAAATATCGACCTGATTCACGGGCCGGGTTGCCCGGTGTGCGTTCTGCCCATGGGTCGGATTGACGACGGACTATCGATCGCCGCCGATCCCAATGTTATCTTCGCGGCGTTTGGCGACATGATGCGCGTTCCCGGCGCGCACGGCAGCCCGCTGGAGCATAAAGCGCGCGGGATGGATGTGCGCATTGTGTATTCTCCGACCGATGCGATCAAGCTGGCCAAGCGTAATCCCGACAAGCACGTGATGTTTTTTGCCATTGGTTTTGAAACCACGGCTCCATCGACGGCATTGACATTGCAGCGGGCCAAAGCCGAAGGGCTGCCCAACTTTTCCGTGTTCTGCAATCACGTAACTATCATTCCCGCCATTCGCGCGATTCTGGATTCGCCGGACATGCGCCTGGACGGATTTATCGGTCCGGGGCACTGCTCCACGGTGATCGGCTGCCGGCCTTACGAGTGGATCTCCAGCGATGAAGCCAAGCCCATCGTGGTATGCGGATTTGAGCCTCTGGATTTACTTCAGTCCATCGTGATGCTGCTTCGGCAACTGAAAAACGGCGAAGCTAAAGTGGAAAATCAATACAAGCGCGTTGTTCCGTGGGAAGGGAATCGCGCCGCGTTGAAAGCCATGAACGACGTGTTTCAACTGCGGCCCTTTTTCGAATGGCGAGGGCTCGGATTTATTTCTCAATCGGCGCTGCGTATTCGCGATTCGTACGCGCAGTGGGATGCCGAGCGGCGCTTCAGCGTTCCGGGGATACGCATAACCGATCCCAAGGCGGCGCAGTGCGGCGAAGTGTTGAAGGGCGTATTGAAACCGGCGCAATGCAAACTGTTTGCGCGGGAATGCACTCCCGAAAGTCCCGTGGGAGCGCTGATGGTGTCCTCCGAAGGATCGTGCGCGGCGTTTTACAATTACGAGCACCGCAAGACGGTCTCCATTTCAAACCTTGCCAGCGTAGTGTGAGCTAGTCAAAAAACCATGGATGAATTTGCCGGCAAGATCAGGTTCCGCGAACCGCAGATCGAGATGGCGCACGGCGCCGGCGGCAAGGCCAGCCGAAGACTGGTGGAGGGATTGTTTGCTCCGCTGCTTTTCGGATCGGCGACCGGCCCGCTGGGAGACGCGGCGCATATCCAGATCAATGGAACCAGAATTGCGATGACCACGGACAGTTTCGTGGTCAAGCCTTTGAGTTTTCCTGGTGGCTCGATTGGGGAGCTGGCGATCAATGGCACGGTCAACGATTTGGCCGTCTCCGGAGCGAAGGCCGAAGCCATTGTGGTGACCTTCGTCCTGGAGGCCGGATTGCCTACTGAAATTCTTGAGGCGGAAGTTCGCGCCATGGGTAAAGCCGCACGGCAAGCCGGAGTGATCATCGCCGGCGGTGACACCAAAGTGGTCGAGCACGGCAAAGCCGATCGCATGTACATCAGCACGACCGGAATCGGCAGGCTGATCCCCGGAGTGGAAATATCGCCGTTTTCTGTTAAACCGGGAGACAAAGTGCTGCTCACCGGGCCCATTGGAGACCACGGCATCACCATTCTGCTCGCCAGAGGAGAGCTGGACCTGGAAGCCGAACTGCGCTCCGACACCCGCTCCGTGTTGCCGTTGGTGCAGGCGCTGGTGCAGGCAGCGGGTGCCGGTGTCCGCTGGATGCGCGATCCCACGCGCGGGGGCGTGGCCACTTCGTTGAACGAACTGGCGAGGGACTGCGGTCACGGAATTATCTTGCACGAAGAAAAAATTCCCGTGCGCGATACGGTGCGTGGTGCGTGCGAGCTTTTGGGTCTGGATGCCTTGCACATTGCGAATGAAGGCCAGTTTTTGGCGATTGTCGCACCCGAATTGGCGGATTCGGCGCTGCACGCTTTGCAGGCTACTGCTGGCGGGGCAGAGGCCGTGATCATAGGCGAGGTTCGCGAGCAGCCGGCGGGTACCGTGCTGGTAACCACGCTATATGGGGGAACACGCGTGATCGACATGCTGGTTGGGGATCCGCTGCCGCGCATTTGTTAGCAACGCCCGCATTTGTCAGGATGAAGTGATGGCTACCCGGTGTGAATCGGAAACGCAAATAGAGCAGCGGCTGCTCGCGCGGAATGCAATCTTCGAAAAGTTTTTTGCGCACGAGTCTTTTCGGCTTGCCGAAGCTTGCCGTGAAATGTCCGAGAGGTTTCTCCGCGGTGGGCGCTTGCTGGCATTCGGGCGCGGGCCGTATGCTACCGACGCGCAGCACGTGTCGGTCGAATTCGTGCACCCGGTAATCGTTGGCAAGCGCGCTCTTCCTGCGCTGGACCTTTCGCTGTTGTTCCGCCCATGGCTCGAAGCGCTCTTGCAACCCGACGACATGGTTATGGGCTTCGGGCCGCCGGAAGGTGATGCGGAAGTCTGGGCGGCGCTGGAAATCGCGCAGCAGCGCCGGGCCATGACGTTCGCGCTTCCGGGAACGCAGGGTTCGTACTTTGTGTCTCCCGAAACCCACGACCCATTTGTGCACCAGGAACTGATCGAAATTCTGTATCACACGCTGTGGGAGACGGTGCACGTTTTCTTCGATCACCACCAGCTGGGCCATGAAGTGGGCGACGCCGGATTTTTGTACCCGTTTCTCGGCCGGGACAAACAACAAACGGGCGATGTGATTTCGGAAGTCGCCGAGTCCATCCGCATGAAGGTCCGCGACGATGCCCAGTTGCGGGAACGGGCGGCTCATGAGGAATCCGAGAAAATTGGCGGAGCAGCCACGGCGATGCGAGAACGCATACAGCGCGGCGGCAAACTGATTATTTTTGGCAATGGAGGGTCGGCCACAGACGCCAACGATTGGGCGCTGGATTGCGTTATGCCTCCTCACGGGTACAAACCTGTGCCCGCGGTTTCCCTGGCGATGGAGCCGGCCAATATTTCCGCCATAGCCAATGATGTTGGAACCGAGCTGATCTTTCTGCGCCAACTGATCGCGCAGGCCCAACCCAACGATATCGCGGTAGCCATTTCAACCAGCGGCGGCTCTCGCAATATCGTCATGGCGCTGGAAGAAGCGCGCAAACGCGGGATGTTGACTGTCGCCCTGCTGGGATACGACGGAGGCGAAGTGTTGCGCAGAGGACTGGCGGACTTTCCCGTGATTGTGCGGTCGGACTACATCCCGCGCATCCAGGAAGTTCAGGCGTCGATTTATCACGTGCTGCGGGAAGCTTTGGAAGGATTTGGAAATGCCTAAACTCGAACTCTATGGAACGGCCAGTTGTCCGTACACCAGCGAGATGCGCGAGTGGCTGGAGTGGTCGGGAAAGGAATTTGCGGAGTTTGATGTGGAGTCCGATGAGGAGGCGCGGTTGCGGATGCGCGCGATGGCTACCGCGCCATACACCGTGCCGATCCTGGTAGAGGATGGCAAAGTCACGCAAGTGGGATGGCAAGGCCGCGGTTGCATCGTGGCGGCAAAGTGAATTATGCCGAACGCATATTCCATTGAGATTCGCGGCGTAGTTCAGGGCGTCGGATTTCGTCCCTTCGTTTACCGGCTGGCGCGCGCCAACGGATTGACGGGCTGGGTGCTGAACGCCGAAGAAGGTGTGGAGATTCACCTCGAAGGAGAGGAACGACCTTTGCAGGTATTTCTCGAAGAGCTGAAGGCCCAGCCGCCGCCGGCAGCCTCTATCCAGACTATCCGGGTTACTCCGGCCGCGACCGCTGGTTTCACCGAATTCGAGATTCGATCCAGCAGGGCAGGCAGGAAACCGACGGTTCGAGTGTCACCGGATTTACCGGTGTGCGACGATTGCCTTAAAGAGCTTGGGGATCCGCGTGATCGCCGCTACCGGTATCCTTATATCAACTGCACGAACTGCGGCCCGCGTTACACCATAATCCGGAGCCTGCCATACGATCGCTCCAACACCACCATGGCCCAGTGGCCTCTCGATAGTTATTGCGCAGCGGAATATGAAAATCCTGAAAACCGGCGCTTCCACGCGCAGCCGGTGGCCTGCCCGCAATGCGGTCCGCATTATTTCTTTCAGGCGGGCAGCGAGATTCGCCGCGGAGATTCGGCGGTCATCCAGGAAGCAGTGCGATCCCTGCACGCCGGCCAAATTCTGGCGGTAAAGGGACTGGGCGGATACCACCTGGTTTGCGACGCCACGAACGTGGAAGGTGTTGCTGCGCTTCGAACGCGAAAATACCGCAAGGAAAAGCCATTCGCGCTGATGGTCAAGAATATTGCAAAGGCCCGCGACCTGGTGAATCTAGATGCAGAATCCGCAGCATTGATGGAATCGGTTGCGCGGCCAATCGTACTTGCTCCCGCGAAAATAGAGCTCCCGGGGGTTGCTCCAGACAATGACGAGCTTGGAATAATGCTGCCGTATACGCCGCTGCATCATCTCCTGTTTGAGGCGGGCGCCCCGGAAATTCTGATCATGACCAGCGCGAATCGCTCCAGCGAACCGATCGCCTATGAAGATGATGACGCCGTGGAACAACTTTCCGGCATAGCCGACGCATTTGTAATCGGCGAACGGCCCATTGCCCGCCGCGTGGACGATTCCGTGGTTCGTGCCGGCGTTTTTGGCCCCGCGATTCTTCGGCGTGCCCGAGGATATGCGCCGGGCGCCGTTGCCACGCTTCCCACTCCTCGCCCTATTCTTGCTGTGGGCGCTGACCTCAAAAACACGGTGACGCTGGTTATCGAAGGCCAGGCATTTGTCAGCCAGCACATCGGCGACTTAAGCCACTACGAAGCCTTCCGAGCCTTCCAGGAAACGATCGAAGACCTGTTATCCATGTACGAAGTGCAGCACGAGGATTTGTTGGTGGTCCACGACGCCCATCCGCAATATGTTTCGACGGCGCACGCTTTGGAAATTTCCGCATCGGAAAGGATCGCGGTGCAGCACCATCGAGCGCACCTTGCTTCCGTCCTTGCCGAACGCGGCGCGTGGGACCAGCGCGTAATCGGAGTCAGTTTCGACGGAACCGGTTATGGCGATGACGGCACCATCTGGGGCGGCGAGATTTTCTCCGGCAGTGTAAGTGCCGGCTTCGATCGCGCGGCGCATTTGCGCGCCGCTCCACTGCCGGGAGGCGATGCGGCGGCCGCGTATCCCGTCCAGGCAGCCGCCGGCTACCTGCATCAATTACACGATGCGCATGACTTCACCGCGCCGCCGTTTTCTTTCCCTCCGCGATTCCTCGATGCCGTGCGTTTGATCAACAAGAACATGCGGACATTTACCACCAGCTCGATGGGCAGGCTGTTTGACACCGT
This sequence comes from Candidatus Acidiferrales bacterium, assembly GCA_038238965.1. Taxonomy (GTDB): domain Bacteria; phylum Acidobacteriota; class Terriglobia; order Acidiferrales; family UBA7541; genus Acidiferrum. The sequence continues at coordinate 7,728 of JBBSFG010000049.1, forward strand.
GGCGGCGCTGCTGGGCTTTACCCGCGAGATCACGTTTGAAGGGCAGGCGGCTATGTGGCTCGAACATGTTGCGCGCGAATCCCGCGAAGTGGATGGCTATGAGTTCCCCTTCGTGAATGGAGAGTTGGATTTTCGCCCATTGCTGGACAGCGTGATCCACGACCGGCTCAATGGCCGGGACCTGGGTGAAATCGCGCGCGCTTTTCATCGCGCCATCGCTGACGGCCTGCAACAAGCATTGACGCAGCTTTGTTCGGCTCACAACACGGACACCGTGGTGTTGTCCGGAGGAGTGTTTCAGAATGAGCTGCTGCTCCGCGATCTGAAGATTCTTCTGGAGCGCGATTCCTTGCGGATCTGGACGAATCATTTCGTGCCTGCAAACGACGGTGGCATCAGTCTGGGACAGGCCGCTCTCGCGGCGGTCGATATTCCCGATGTTTACGGCTTACTCGACCAGAGTGATGCTCAGGGAGCGGATCGCGCGGCGTGATGCATGTGAAACCGCTGTGGAGAAGACCGGTGTTCGCAAATGCATGAACTGTCGATTGCCATGAGCATTGTCGAAATGGCGCAGGAAGAGGCCGAGCAGCGCGGTAACGTGCGCGTGCAAGCCGTGCATCTGCGGCTGGGCTTGTTGTCCGGCGTGGTGAAGGAAGCGCTGCTTTCTTCTTACGAGATGGCTTGCGAAACCACTTTGCTGGAAGGGTCTCGCCTGGTCATCGAGGAAATTCCCGTCGAGATTTTTTGCCCTACCTGCCAGACGGCCCGCCCGGCGCAGTCGATTCAATGGTTTTGCTGCGTGGAATGCGGCACCGCCACGTGCCAGATATTGCACGGCAAGGAACTCGAAGTGTTTGCCCTGGAGCTTACAGAATGAGCCCGCAACCGCGCATGGTGGAAGTCCGCAAAAATATCCTGAAGCAGAACGATGTGAACGCCGCCGCTCTGCGCCAACGGTTCCGCTCCGAGGGAATACTGGCGGTCAGCCTCGTTTCGAGTCCCGGTTCGGGCAAAACCGCTTTCCTGGAACAGACCCTCAAGTCGCTCCGCCCGGATTATCGTGTCGCGGCACTCGTGGGAGACCTGGCTACAGAGAATGACGCGGCGCGGCTGGCTCGCAGCGGAGCCCCGGTCAAGCAAATTACCACCGGAACGCTGTGCCACCTGGAAGCCGCCATGATTCAGACGGCACTCGACGGATGGGACGTCGGCCCGTTGGATTTTTTATTTATTGAAAATGTCGGGAACCTGGTGTGCCCTTCTTCTTATGATCTTGGCGAAAACCTGCGGCTGGTGCTTCTTTCGGTGACGGAAGGCGAAGATAAGCCGCTGAAATACCCCACTATTTTCAACAGCGCGGACGTCGCGGTGATCACTAAAATAGATCTGGCCGCGGCGGTAGAATTTGAGGAACAGGCGGCCATCCAGAATATTCAAGCGGTGCGGCCAGGCATGGAAATTTTGAAACTCTCCGCCAAGACCGGGGAAGGTATGCGCGAGTATCTGGAATTCCTCAAGCGCCGCCAGGCCGGGACCCGAACCGCCACCTCTGCCGTTTAGATATCAAAAGGCACATCGCAGATGCGCGCTGCACGCACCTACATCGCGCGAATTTTCAAATAGCGCACGACATCTGGCGCCATTGAAATGGCCGCCACGGCCGCCAGTGCCAGCAACGCTGCGCCCACCGTGGTCTTGGCAATGGATTTCGGTGCTGCGCCAGAGAATCCGCGGTGCGCCCCGGCTTTTCGGCTATATGCCCGAGCGCCGAACACCACCTGCGCGGCGCGCAATCGCCACCTCTCCACTTTAGTCCGCTGCGTTGCCGCGCGAGTCGCAAGGTGTTCGAAATCCATTCCTCGCAGCCGCGAATCGCTGGCGGCCACCACGCCGAGCGCGCGCCATAATTCCAATTTGCCGTGAATGCCAAGCTCCAGGAATTCCAAAGCTTCAAAGGTGCCCATGCCGTCTTCGTCGTCATGGCTCAATTTCAGCCGGCTTACTTTTTCTCCCGCCCAGGCGGCCATCTCTTTCGACTTGCTGGAGCCGCCGCCAATGCGCTCGGCTAACTGGCGCAAGACGTCCCGGTCGGATTTGATGTCGAGAAGCAGGCCGGCCGCGAACTGTCCCAGTTCTTCGCCTTCGTGCTCGTCGCTCATGAACTCCACGAGGTCTATCGCATAGGCCGCGCCTGCCAAATGGTCCTGGAGATAGGTAGCTAGCGGATCGCTCATCGGAGATTCCTCAGCGTCGAGGATATCGCATCTATTGCGTTGAATTCCGGCAATTAAATGCAAACCAAGCGTCGAGGGAGAGCACGCCCTCCCTCGACGCCGATTGCGAAGCGTGTCGCGTGCCGCTGCTGTCAGTCGGCACCTACCTCCGAGGTGAAGCCTACCTCGCGGCACGCCGCGGACGGGAAGCCGCCGCGGAATTTCAAAAAATCATCGACCATCGCGGTATCGTGGCGAATTCCGAAATTGGCGCGCTCGCGCAATTGGGCTCCGCGTGCCTACGTTTTACAAGGCGACTCCGCAAAGGCTCGCGTCGCTTATCAGGATTTCCTCTCGCTTTGGAAAGACGCCGACAGCGGCATTCCGGTATTCACGCAAGCCAAAGCTGAATATTCAAAATTGCGATAAGCGATCTGGCTAAAGTACTTGCATTCCCAGAGCAGGGCTTACTTCTTTTTGGCTGCTCGTTGAGCGCGCACTGCGGAGTTGGCTGCCACTGCGGCGCGGATGAGTTGCTTGAAGGCAGCTTCGTTGATCGTCTCTCCTTCGCGGATGTCGATCGCACGCCGCGTGTTTCCTTCCAGGCTGGAATTGAAGAGCTTCTGGGGGTCTTTGATGGAGGCTCCGCGAGCAAAGGTCAGTTTCACGGCTTGCTTGTACGATTCGCCGGTGCAGACGATGCCCTCATGGGACCAGATGGGGACTCCGGGGGATTTTGGCTTCTCCCATTTCCACTCTTCCTGGATGCCGGGGTCGGCATCGTGGATGAGCTTGCGGATATGAGCGAGAGTCTCGCCTCTCCAATCCCCCAACTCTTGAATCCGCTTGGTTATCTTCGCTGCAGCGGCCTCGTCATTCCCACCATTTGCCGGTTTCATATTCGCTCCGATCTTTCGTCTCGCCCCTCGCCCTATGCTGGCAGTTCGGCAACAACTCGTTCCAGGCCTCCGATGAATTTCTGCCAGCCGTAGTTCGCGCCCTGATAAGCGCGATCTTGATCGGGACCGAAGCCCGTCTGCTCCATACGCAGGAGGGTGCCACCGTTTGTCGCGGCTAACGTCCAGATGACGACGCTCTCTAACCCCATGGAGTTCCAACTGTAGGAGAGCTTCTTGTCAGGTTCGACGATCAGCACTTCGCTTTCAATGATGCCGTTCCAACCGGGCGCCGGCGTGGAACGGAAATTAAATTTATGGCCCACGACCGGCTGGAAGTCGTTATTCATCAGCCACTCCTTAATCAACGGGCCTTGCGTTAGTGCGCGCCAGACCTTTTCCAGCGGGTGCGGCAATTCTTTTTCGATCACCAGTGAGCGCGTAGTGGTCATTGATCCATCCTTTTGAGCAAATCGTCCAGGCGGTCAAACCGTTCATGCCAGAAGCGGCTGTAGAAAGTCATCCAGTCCACCAGCGGTGTCAGCCCTCGCGGGCGGGCGCGGTAATGCGTCTGCCGGCCCTTGTGCCGGGCGCGCACCAGCCCAGCGTGTTTGAGGACTCCCAGATGTTTCGATACGGCGGGCTGCGACACGCCAGAGTCATCGGTCAACAGCCGCACCGTCAGTTCCCCTTCCCGGCTCAGCCGCTCGAAGAGCGCGCGGCGAGTAGGGTCCGCTAAGGCCGTGAATACCTGTCCCGATATCGCCAGCATGCCTAATTCATAACCCAAAGGTTATGGATTTGTCAAGCGCAAGTCTGCCAGAACAAAATGCATTTCTTGCAGGAATTCCTGGCATGAACCGTTCGAGGCGGGTTTTGCTGCCCAGCGTTCGACGCTTGGTCTACACTGACCGAGGGAAGGTTGCAGCGTCCAACCTGAGCGCGGATCCTTACCGTCTTTGCAGAGATAACGAATGACGCCAAGTTCGACGGTTGAGTTTCTGATTTGGCTGCTGATCGTGGCGTCGCTGATTGCGGTCGCCGCGGCGCGGCTCCGAATTCCTTACACCGTTGCGCTCGTCCTGGGCGGACTGCTGCTGGGATCATTTCATTTTCCAATCCTGGAAAACATCTTTGCCCACTCACCGGACTGGTTGACGCCGAACGTCAGCCTGATCGTGTTCCTGCCGGCGCTTTTGTTTGAGGGCAGCCTGAAGATTGAATTGCGGCACCTGCGTCAAAATCTCGTTCCGATTGGGCTGATGGCCACTTTCGGCGTGCTGGCGGCGACGTTGATCTCGGGCTTTGCCTTGCACTGGTCGCTGGGAATTCCGATTTTGGTCGCATTGGTATTTGGCGTCGTGGTGTCCGCGACCGATCCGATTTCCGTGCTGGCCATTTTCAAGGGCATGGCCGTCGACAAGAGGCTGACCGTCATCGTGGAAGGGGAGAGCCTGTTCAACGATGGAACGGCCGTAGTCGTGTACGGCATCCTTTTCGGGGCCGTCATGAGTTCTCATTTTGGGGTGGCAGCCGGAGTTCGCGATTTCGTGGTGGAGGTTTCGGGTGGAGCGGCGGTCGGAATTATCCTGGGGTATGTGTTCAGCAAGATCACCCAGCGAATCGACGATCCCGAGATTGAGATCACGCTCACGACGATACTTGCGTACGGATCCTATTTATTGGCGCAATCGTTGCATTTATCCGGGGTGATCGCCACGGTGGGCGCGGGGTTGATGATCGGCAATTTCGGATTGCGCACCGGAATGAGCTGGCGAACCCGCATCGCCTTGCTGTCGTTCTGGGAGTACGCTTCCTTTCTTTTCAATTCCATCCTGTTCCTGCTGATTGGACTTCAAGTTCAAGTGGGCAATTTGCTTCACGCGTGGCGCGCTACGCTGCTGACCATCGCGGCCGTGCTGGCGGGACGGGTGCTAACGGTGTACGGGCTCGTGCCGATCAGTAATCTCTTCTCCGCTCGAATACCGCTCCGATGGCAACACGTCATGGTGTGGGGAGGGATGCGAGGCGCGCTTTCTTTGGCGCTGGTCTTGAGCATCGGAAAAGACTTCCCGTATCGGGTGCAACTCCTGAACATGACGTTCGGAGTAGTGGCGTTCACGATCATCGTCCAGGGCATTACGATGAAACCGCTGATTCGATGGCTTGGAATCGCGCAGAACCGGGAAGACGACTACTCCCGCGCGCGCGCGAAACAGATTGCCGTCCATTCCGCTCTTTCGGAATTGGAAATGCTGGCGGACCGGCAAGTAGTGTCGCCGCCGGTGCACGCGCAACTTCGCGAAGAACTCGGCTCAAGATTGAAGGATGCGAACCAGGCGGTCGGGCAAATCCTGGAGGACGATAAGAGCCTCCTGTTCGAAGAACTGCGCGAAACCCGGGCGAGACTCGTGGCCGTAGAGAAGAGCTCGATCGAGCAAGCGCTGCAGGATGGGTGGTTGTCGGCCGACACGGCGGCGAAGATGATTGAGGATACCGACTCGCGAGTTGAAAAACCGGCCAGCCCGCCGCAGTCTCCCGATAAGGCCGAAGAGAACTGACCACTGGATGGCGCGTGTCGCAGCGCGGGAGCCGCCAATTTTAAGTGGTGGCGTCTTTTCCGGCAATCTGTGACTCGAAGTTTTGAGAGCGAACCGATATGCGTTTTCGTTGGAACCGGCTTCTGGAGCTGACCCGCACGGGTTTCTGGTTCATGCCGATGGTGATGTTGGCCGGCGCATGTGGGCTGGCGATTCTGCTCTTGTACGTAGACGAACGAGTCGATCCCGGGATCAAGGCTTCGCTGGCATGGGCGTACTCGGGCGGGCCGGAGGGCGCGCGTTCGCTCTTGAGCACCATCGCGGGGTCGATGATCACTGCGGCGAGCGTCACGTTTTCGCTGGCTTCGGTGGCGCTCTCACTTGCGTCTCAGCAGTATGGCTCCAGAGTGCTGCGAAATTTCATGCGCGACCGCATCACCCAGGTGCTGCTGGGCACGTTCGTGGCGACCTTTATATACAGCGTGCTGGTTGTGCGGACCATCCGCGGATCGGATTATTCGGGTGGATTTGTGCCGGCGATCTCGGTGACCGTGGCGATCGCGCTTGCGGTCGTCAGCTTGATCCTGCTTATTTATTTTATCCACCACGTATCGGCGTCCATCCAGGCATCGCAGATTGTCCGGGTGATTGCGGACGATTTGGCGAGTGCGATTCCCAAGTTGTATCCCTCGGACACAGGGGCGGCGACAAGATCTCCGGCCGACATGGTGAGTGCGACAGAACATGACGACGCCCGAACATCGCTCTTCATTCCCAAAAGCGGATACTTGCAAACCGTCGATTCAGACGCGCTGCTGGCGCTGGCCCAGGAACGAAAATTCGTGATCGAGCTGCTGGTCAAACCGGGGGACCATTTCGTCGCTGGGCGGGAAGTCGCGCGAATCTGGGGGCCATCTTCGATTCCAGAGGAGGTACGCGCGCGCGCCGTCGGCGCATTTTTGCTGGGCGGCGAAAGGACACCGGAACAGGACATTCGCTACCAGTTTCAACAACTGACCGACGTTGTCATTCGCGCTCTCTCACCCGGAATCAACGATCCCTTTACTGCGATAAACGGAATTGACGAGTTGGAAACGGGCGCGGCGATGTTGGCGCGGCGATCGCGCGTCAAGGAGATGCGGCGCGATGGAGACGGTGCGCTGCGATTGATCCTGCCAACCACCAGCGTGGGGGAAATGCTGGAGGAGACCGTCGGGCATATCGCGATTTACGGCGCGGGCGATCGCTTCATCATGGCGGCGCTGCGGCGGCTGCTGGACACCGTGACGCCGGATCTGCGCGATGAAGCTGAGTCCAGCACCGTGGCGAGGTTGCGAGAAGAGATGGATCGGCGCGAGCGGGCCAAAACACCGGCATGAGGACAGTCATTGCCGCTCCAAACACGCGTGAGCCCGCCAAAACTACGGACTCTCCAAAATAACTGTAGTCTTCCGCGACCTCCACTACGTTCACATTTTCTCTTGAATCGCCTTTGCGGCCTTGCGGATGACATCGAGCACAAAGTCGGGCTGGGACAGCATCGGCACGTGGCTGCTGTCGGTCTCAAACGTGGTGGCGGCCATGCGCTTCGCGACGAAGCGTTCCAGTTCCGGTTGGATGGTGCGGTCCTTGCTGGCCACGATGTACCAGCTCGGCTTCGACTTCCAAGCCGTGCCTTCAACCTTGGCGTTGAACAGTTCCAGGGATGGCGCTGCGTGGGCAGCCCAGACGAGCTTCTGCTCTTCTTCAGTCAAGTCTCCCGCAAAGTACGCGACGCCTTCCGGTTTCATCCAGACGCGCCCGTCTGCGACCTCGACATGTGAAAAAACATCCGTGGCGGGGTACTTAGCCTGCAAGCTTTGCGAGGTTTCATCGGCGTCCGGCGCGAGCGCGGCGACGTACACGAGCCCGGCAACTTTGGGATCTGTCCCAGCAGCCGTGATCAGGGTGCCGCCGTAGGAATGACCGACCAGAATGACGGGGCTGCTGACCCGCGCTACCGTGCGTTTCACGGAGGCGACGTCGCCGGCGAGTGTGTCGAGCCCGTACTGCGCCGCGATCACCTCATGTCCCTCTGCCTGGAGCGTGGGAATCAACTTGCTGAAGGACGAGCCATCCGCCCATATGCCGTGAACGAAGACGATGCTGGGTTTGCGCTGCG
>JBBSFG010000050.1:0-15458 GCA_038238965.1 Candidatus Acidiferrales bacterium
ACGTTTCTTAATGGGCTCCCCGTCGAGGTCGACACCCACATCACTGTCATCTATAAACTCGACCGCTGATGGTTTAGCATCCGCGAAACGCCCAAGTTTAGGGCCCGCTGGGGTTGTGAACGCTTACTCGTAGCGCAGGGCGATCATGGGATCAACGCGCATGGCGCGGCGCGCGGGGATGTAGCAGGCCAGGAGCGCGACGGCGATGAGCAGCACGGCTACGCCTGCGAAGGTGAGCGGGTCGGTGGCACCGACCCCGTAAATTACCCCGGAGATCAGGCGCGTGAGTCCGATGGCGGCAGCGATGCCGATGCCTACACCGATGAGCGTGGTGCGCATGCCCTGACGAATGACCATGCGAAGAACGTCCTGGCTGGAGGCGCCGAGGGCCATGCGCACGCCGATCTCGTGGATGCGCTGGCCGGTGAGATAGGAAATGACTCCGTAAATGCCGATGGCGGAAAGAGTGAGAGCCAGGGCCGCAAAAACGGTGAGCAGCAGCATGGTCAGGCGCTGTGTGGAAATGGAGCCCGACACGATGTCCTGCATGGAAGTGATGCCGAATACCGCCGCAGTGCTGTCGGTTTTTTCGACAGCCTGCCGGATGGCGTTGGCCATACCGAGAGGCGCGCCGGAAGTGCGCGCAGCGTAGCCGCTGCCATTGGCGAAGAGCGGCCAGAATTTGTCAGGAACCTGCCAAACCGGAAAATAAACTTGCGACTGCAGATTCTCGTGCCCGCGCGCGCCCAAGCCCCAATGCTCCACGTGGCCCACGACACCAATGATTTCCGGCTGGATATCAAACAGACCGAAGTTGAGATGTTTGCCGATGGGGTTTTCGTGTGGGAAATATTTGCGCGCGAAGTTGGCATCGATGACGACCACGGCAGCTGATTTTTCGTCATCGCGATCGGTGAAGAATCGGCCACGCTGCATGGGGATGCGCAAGGTGGTGGAGTAGGCGGGGTTGACACAATAGAAAAGTGCCAGGGGCATGTCGCTCTCGTTGGCAGGCTTGGCTTGGCCTTCCAGCCAGAAGGGGATGTCGGAGTCGCCGGTCATCGGCAACGAGCCGCCGATCATGGAGATGGACTCAACACCGGGAATCGCTTCCAGTTGGCGTAGATGTTCCCGATATTTGCTGCGCAGCTGCGCGGCGGTGGCATTTTTTCCGGAGTTGAACGACGTGTTGAAGGAAAGGACGTTGCGAGCGTCAAAGCCGGGGTCGATTTTGGCGAGGGCCACTAGGCTGCGAATCATGAGACCGGCACCGACGAGCAGCACGAGAGCCATGGCGACTTCCACGATGACGAAGACACTTTGCGTGCGATGCCGCGCTCCGCTGGCGCCTCGGCCGCCTTCTTTGAGAGTTTCGTGCATGTTGGACTGAAGGGCCTTGAAAGCGGGAGCGAGGCCGAAAACGATTCCCGTGAGAATGGAGATGCCTGCAGTAAAGAGGAGAACGTGCCAGTCCATGACGATTTCATCGGCGCGCGGCAAGGCATCGGGAAGCGCGGCGATGATGGCGCGGGTGCCCCACCTGGCCAGAAGCAGACCGAGAGTGCCGCCGGCCACGCCGAGCAAAACACCTTCGGTGAGAAGTTGGCGAATGACGCGGGCGGGACTTGCGCCGATAGCGGAGCGAATGGCAAATTCGCGAGAGCGGCCAGTGGAGCGCGCGAGCAACAGGTTGGCGACATTGGCACAGGCGATGAGCAAAACGAAAGTGACAGCGCCGAGAAGTACCAGAAGGATGCCGCGAACGTCTCCCACCACATCTTGTTTGAGGGGAACCAACGTGATGCTGGTGCCCTTATCTGCGTCGGGATAGGCGACGGCGAGACTCTGGGCTACGGAATCCAGATCGGCGCGCGCTTGTGCGAAAGTGACGCCGGGCTTGACCCGGCCGACGGAGTTGGTGCCCATACTAATGCGGCGATCACGGAAGGTTGGATCGTCCCACTGGCCGATTGGGGTGTAAATGTCGCTGGCGCTGTAGCCCGGCAGACGTCCCAGAAAAACTCCGACAACGGTGTAGACCTGGCCGTTCAAAGCAATACTCTTGCCGAGCACATCAGGGGAGGACGCGAATTTGCGCTTCCAAAGGCCGTCACCAAGGATGGCGACGGGGGCGGCGCCGGGCTGGTCTTCCTCGGGACGGAAATTACGGCCAAGAAGCGGAGCGATCCCGAGGGCAGTGAAGAGTTCCGGGGAGACCATATGTCCGTGCAAACGCTCGGGGTCGCCGATACCTGACAAATTCAAGTCTTCGGAACGGATAGCGCCAAGAGCGGCGAAGGAATGGTTTAGTTTTTGCCAATCGAGGAAGTTGGGATAGGAACTGGAACCTTGGGCGAATGATGGAGTGGTGAAGTAGAGCGAATAGAGCGCGTCGGGATCAGGAAACGGGAGCGGATTGAGCAGGACGCTGTTGACTACGGAGAAGAGGGCGGTGTTTGCGCCAATGCCCAGAGCGAGGGTGAGGATGGCGATGAACGCGAAGCCGGGATTCTTTGTGAGCATGCGCAGGCCGAAACGCAGGTCCTGCAGGAAAGTCATCATGGGACACCTCCGGTTACGTAAACGTGAGGAAGAGCGAATTGTTTCAGTGAGAGGTACGGGATTGGGCGGGATTTGTTCCGTTTTACAGGAGCGAGAGCAGGCTATTAGGCGGACCCGAATGGGCTCACGCGATCAATCGAAGAGAGATTCCTCGACTGCGCAGACCGACTCCTTCGCCCTTCGGGGGGCTCAGGGTAAACAGGAGCGAAGGCGAAAGAAACTGCGTCGGTCCGCTACGCTCGGAATTACCGGTCTGGGTGCGGTGGCTGGGACAGTTGCCAATATCAGGTGACGCTTTCGCCGGCGGCGTTAGTTGGATAACGGGGCGCGGGCGGGGCGGCCGGGGAAGACGGCATCGATGAGCTGGCCGTCTTTGAGGACCGGAACGCCGTTGACCAGAACAAACTGGATGCCTTCGGAGTATTGGAGCGGATTTTCGAAGGTGGCTTTGTCGATGATGCGTTGGGGATCGAAGACGGTGAGGTCGGCGTCGGCGCCGATGCGGATGCGGCCTTTGTCTTTGAAGGCAGGGGCGCGATTTTGCAGGCGTTGCGCGGGCATGAGGGTCATTTTGCGCAAGGCGGTCATGAGGTCGAGGGCTTTTTCTTCGCGGACATAGTGGCCGAGGACGCGGGAGAAAGTGCCCTGTCCGCGCGGGTGCATTTTGGGGTCGAGGCCGGGAATGCCATCGCTAGCAATCATGACCATGGGATCGGCGACGGCTGCGCGAGCGGATGCTTCGGGAATTGAAAAGATGACCACCGCGCCACCTTCCTTGCGATATTTTTCGAACGTCTCGGCGGTGAGGCGCTCGCCGGTCTTGCTCCACTGCAGGTCCTTGAAGGTGATGCCCTGGCGCTCTTGCCAGCCGGGATCGAAGATGGCGGATTCGAGATGGGTGCTGGCGGCGATGTACGGATAGCACTCGGTGGTGACATCAAGACCGTGTTTTTGCGCGCCTTTGATTACGGCGATCAGTTGGGGCGTATTTTTCAGACCAATGCTGGTGATGTGAACGATGTGCAGTGGCGCGCCGGCGGAAGCCGCGGCGGCGATGACTTCTTCGATGCCGACCAGGCCGGTGGCGGGTTCCTGCATGCCGGCATAGCGTACGTGGACGTGTACCGGGGCATTTTGTGCGGCGGCGATGCGGAATAACTCCACGATTTCATCGTGGGTGGCGGCTTCGGTGTAGTTGATGCCCATGCCCACGGCGAGGGCGCCGCGCTGCAATCCTTTGCGTATACCGCTATTAATTTCAGTTAGCTCCTGCGGAGTGGCTTCGCGGTGGGCGGCATCGCCGGTGGGAAGAAAATTTCCGGGGTCGTGCATTACCTGCATGCGCACGGGAATGTGGCCGATGCTGACGCCAAAGTTGATGAGAGATTGGTTTTCGCGTGAGGCGTACCAATCGTCGACATTGTCGGTGCCGACTTCGAGCTCGAGCGAGGTGGTGACGCCGTCGTGGGCCTGAAATTGATAGTTGCGAGGCGCCTGCCCGTGTTCGTGAAGGTCGATGAAGCCCGGGGCGACGACCAGGCCCTTGGCGTCGAGCGTGGACTTCCCTTTCAGCGGTTCCTTGGAGATCGCGCCGATCTTGCCTGCGGTGATGCCGACGTTTCGCACCGCGTCGAGGCCGGATTCGGGATCCATGACATGGCCGTTGGCGATGACGATGTCGTAGGTGGCGTCATCGGGAGCCGGCGCCACAGTGGTGCGGGCTTTGAGTGCAAAAGCTGCGATCGAAATTGCGACGGTAGATATCGCGATTAAGGTTTTCTTGCCACGCATGGCGATTGCTCCTTTGACGCAGGCACCGGGATTGTCGCCGGGCGAGTCCGCGGAGTCAAAGAGAATCAGTTGAGTCTGGCGCGGAGAAATGTCGGCGTTATAATGAACGGCTCTGGTTGGAAAGGAAATCGATGAACTACCGGCGATTTGGACGCACAGGATGGAATGTGAGCGAAATCGGCTACGGCATGTGGGGAATGGCGGGCTGGACGGGATCGGAAGACCGGGAATCGCTCGATTCGCTGCAGCATGCCGTCGATCTGGGATGCAATTTTTTCGATACGGCGTGGGCGTATGGAGAAGGACACAGCGAAACGTTGCTGGGGAAGATCATTCGTGCGAATCCGCACAAGACGCTATATGCGGCTTCGAAGATACCGCCGAAGAACCGCAGATGGCCGGGAAGGCGTGAGTTTTCGGTGGGCGATTGTTTTCCGCCTGACTACATCGAGGAGTACGTGCACAAGAGTCTGGAAAATGTGGGGGTCGCGAAGTTGGATCTGATGCAGTTCCACATCTGGGAAGATCACTGGCTGGACGACGACCGGCTATTGAAAGCGATAGACAAGCTGAAAACAAGCGGAGAAGTGCGCGCGGTGGGTATCAGTCTGAACCGCTGGGAGCCCTGGAACGGAGTGCGCGCGGTGAACTCGGGGCTGATCGATGCGGTCCAGGTGATTTACAACATTTTCGACCAGAATCCTGAAGATGAATTGTTTCCGGCGTGCAGGGAGAAGAATGTGGCGGTGATTGCGCGCGTGCCGTTTGACGAAGGGACGCTTACAGGTACTTTGACACGAGAAAGCACGTGGCCGAAAGGCGATTGGCGTAACACGTATTTTGTGAAGGAAAATCTGGTCAAGAGCGTGGAGCATGCGGAGGCGTTGAAGCCGCTGCTGCGCGACGGCCTGACGATGCCAGAGATGGCGCTGCGATTTATTTTGAATAATCCGGATGTGAGCACGATTATTCCCGGGATGCGCAAGCGCACGCACGTGGAGACGAACCTGGCGGCAAGCGATCGCGGGGCGTTGCCGGGGGAGCTGCACGCGGAATTGCGGAAGCACCGATGGGATAGGACGCCGACGTCGTGGTCGCAGTAGGGGAGAGGCTAGGCGTCAAAAGCAGGAGGCTGGCGCGTTTCAATCGAAGAGAGATTCCTCGCTCCGCTCGGAATGACCGTTGGTAGCTGAACACTGAAACAGAGTCGCAAGATTAGGCGGATTGTTTGAGGGCGCGCTCGACGAGGGTGAGGCAGCGTTCGGCTTGTTCGCGCAAGACGTCTTCGCGGTAGCCGCGGTCGCGCTGGGCGCTGTAGAGATCGTCGGCGATGGCCAGAGCGGCGAGCACCGCGATTTTTTGAGTATCCACCGTAGAGGTGGCTTCGGCCACAGCGCGCATTTTTTCATCCACGCAGGCCGCCAATTTGAGGACGTAGTCGTCGAGCAGTTCCCCACCGATAGCATAGGTCTGGCCGAAAATCTGAGCTTTGACAGGCATGCGTGTGAACCGTCGCGGTGACGGTGACTCGGGCCAAGATAACACAGTCATCGGGGGTTGGCACTGCAGACGCGCGAAGAGTTGAGGAAAAGTTAAGCGGTGCGCAACTGGGCGCCGAGCTGTTTTTCGAGGGCGGCGACGATGCGCGAGGAGATGTCGTTGATTTGCGCGTCGGTGAGCGTGGCCTCGCGGTTTTGCAGCGAGATTTTAACGAGTAGAGAATATTTACCGGCGGGGACATTCTTGCCGCGGAAGAGGTCGGCGGCTTCGATGGAAGCGATTTCGGGAATTTGCAGGGACGAGATGGCTTTGGCGACGTCGGAAAAGTGCGTGCCTTCGGAGAGCAGCAGGGAAAAATCGCGCTCGACGGTGGGAAACCGCGGGATGGGCTGGTAGCGGCGGGAATTTTTGACGCCGTAGAAGGAGCAATAGAAAGGGCCGAGATTTATTTCGGCAAGATAAACGTCCTGGCGGAGTTTGAGGCGGTCGGCGATGCGCCGGGAAGGTTGACCCGCAAGACCTAGCGGTTCGGTATGGAGAAAGAGCGCGCCACGACGAGCGGAATTCAGCCACTCGGTGGAAGTTTCTTCCCAGCGCAGGCCTCCGGCGAGCACACCGACGGTGTCGAGATCGCCCTTCAAATCGGCGAAGGTGTATTCGCGCGCGGCGTCGTACAGGCCTTTTTCGCGGGCTGCGCCGGTTGCGCCGATGGTGAGGACGCGCGTTTCGGCGGGCTGGCTGCCGTTCAAACGATAGTGATGGGCGATTTCGAAGAGCCGAACGTTGCGCTGGCTGTGATTCAGATTCCATTCGAGCGCGGCGGCCATGGTAACGATGCCGGTGGAGCGCAGGACACCGGCTTCTTCGGAAAGCGGATTGGCGAGGCGCGCGGGCTGGACATCGGCGGGGCGGAACAAGGAGTCGCGCTCTTCGGCGACATGCGGGATGGTGAGAATTTCGCGGTAGCCCAGGCCGATCAAGCGCTCGCGCAATCGAGACTCTGCTTCGTAATGCGGAAGTCGCGTGGCGCCCTGGCGAGCGGCGGGCAGGCGCGGCGGAAATTTGTCCAGTCCGTAGACGCGCGCGATTTCTTCGATGAGATCGATTTCGCGGGAGACTTCGGCGCGCCAGGACGGCTGGGTGCATTCCCAAACGGCGAGAATGGAGCCCGCTGCGCCGCGGTGCTGGTCAATGCGGACCGGCGCGAAACCCAGGGCGCCGAGAATGGCTTCGATTTCCTTGTCCGGGACGTCAGCGCCCATGATGCGAAGAAGCTCGGCGCGAGTGACCTGGACTTTTTTCGGCACGAGCTTGCCAGGGTAAACGTCGACACCGCCCGCGAGCAACTCACCGCCGGCGAGCTGCAGGATCAGCTCGGCGCAGCGGCGCGAGGCGAGCTCCGCCATTTCGGGATCGGCGCCGCGGCCGAAGCGGGTGGAGGCTTCAGTGTGCAGCTTGAGGGAGCGGGTGGCGCGGCGAATGGCGATGGGATCGAACCAGGCGCACTCAATCAAAATATTTTTCGTGGAAAAGGAGATTTCCGTTTCGGAGCCGCCCATGATGCCGCCGATGCCGACGACGCGTGAGCCGTCGCCGTCGCAGATTACGCAGACGCCAGGGTCGAGCTGGCGCTCGAGGCCGTCGAGGGTTTTGATTTTCTCTTTCGCCGAGGCACGCACCACGATGGAGCGGTCGCGGATTTTGTCGAAGTCGAAGGTATGCAGCGGGTGACCGAGCTCAAGCATGACGTAATTGGAAACGTCGACGACATTGTTGATGCTGGCGACGCCGCAGGCTTCGAGACGGTCCTTGAGCCACGCCGGCGAGGGTTGAATTTTTACGCCACGAATGACGCGCGCGGTGAAACGTCCACACAATTCGGGCGAGCGGATTTCGACTTTGATGGCGTCCGCGGCTTTTGCAGCAGCTTCGAGAGGCTTGGGAGAGATTTGCTTTAGCGGGAGTTTGTAGAGAGCCCCGATTTCGCGCGCGATGCCGTAGTGGCTGAGAGAGTCCGGGCGATTGGAGGTGATTTCGGCGTCAATCACGGAGCCGTGAGAAGTCTTTTCCAGGCTGGCGACATTTGTTCCGGATAGCGAGATGCGCGAGGCAAGCTCTTCCGGTGTCGCGGTGACCGCGACGAAATCCTGCAGCCAATTGTATAGAACTTTCACGACGCGCCGCCTGGATTCAACTGGCCGACGTAAGCGATGGTGGAAAATTCCATGCGCACGCGGCCTTCGCGCTGATGCTCGGCGAATAGATTGTCGAGATCGTCCATCATGGGCACGAAATTCGGCTGGCCTTCGGCCGGTGCATAGGAACTGCTGCGTAGACGGCCGCGCAATCCATCGCGATCGAATATCTGGTAATTGGGAATTTCGCGCGTGATGAACTCACCATGCTGGAAGAAGGCGCGAATGTCTTTCGCCTGAGGATAAGAATCTTTGACGCGAGCGTAGTCGGTGCCGAAGCGGAGGAGCAGGTCTTCGTAGGCGTCGGCAAAGCTGGTTGAAGAGGTGGAGCGATCATTCCACACAACGGCGACCCACCCGTGCGGGCGAAGAATGCGAGCGAATTCGAGGCGGGTGGCTTCGGGCCCAAACCAGTGAAAGGCCTGGCCGGCAGTGACGAAATCCACGCTGGCGCCGGGGAGTGTGGTGGCTTCCGCGGAGGCGTCGATACTGGTGAAGCGGGGATAGGCAGCGAGATATTCCTCACCGGCTTCGCGCATTTCCTTATTGGGCTCCACGCCGAAAACAAGGTTGCCATTTTTCAGGAACAGCTCGGCGAGGAATCCTGTGCCGGATCCAATGTCGGCGATGGCCTGCGCGGGAGATAGCTGGCTATGTGCGCGCAGGAGGTCGAGCACACCCGCGGGATAGTGCGGACGATAGCGCAGATAATCGGCCACGCGATTGGAAAAGCGGTTCTTGGAGTCGGCAAACATCACGGCGCGCGAAACCTCACTCATGGAAATTGCCGCAAGAAGCGGACGTCGTTTTGAAAAAATACCTGAATGTCGTCGATGCCGTACTTCAGCATGGCCAGGCGGTCAATGCCAATGCCGAAGGCGAAGCCGCTGACTTTTTTAGGATCGTAATTTACGAAGCCGTAGACGGCGGGATCGACCATACCTGCGCCGAAAAGCTCGATCCAGCCGGAGCCTTTGCACTTGGAGCAAGTCGCGCCAGATGCGTTGATACCTTTCCCGTCGCAGAAGACGCAGGTGGCGTCGAATTCGACAGAAGGCTCGGTAAAGGGGAAATAGCTGGGACGGAAACGCGTTTTGACGCTAGAACCGAAAAATTGCTTTACGAAATATTCAATGGTGCCGGTGAAATCGCAAAAGGTGATGTCGGAATCAACGGCCAAGCCTTCGATCTGGTGGAACATGAAGGAGTGGGTGGCGTCGGGATTATCGCGGCGGTAGACCTTGCCTGGCACGATGACGCGCACAGGCGGCTTGGTTTTTTCCATGGTGCGGATCTGCACCGGAGAGGTGTGGGTGCGCAGCAGCAGATTGGATGGCGAAGTTTTGCCAGGCGCGCCAGGCACCTCGAGATAGAAGGTGTCCATGTCGTCGCGTACAGGATGGAATTCGGGAATATTGAGGGCTTCGAAATTGTAATAAGGCGATTCGATTTCGGGACCCTCGACTACGGAGAAGCCGATAGAGACGAAGATGTCTTCGATCTCCTGGAAGACCTGGCGAATTAAATGGTGCGAGCCGACGGGACGGATGACGCCGGGGAGAGAGAGGTCAATGCGCTCGCGGGTAAGAGCTTCGGAATCAGTGCCGGCTTCGATGGATGTACGCAGCCCCTCAATTTTGGATTCGATGTGGCCGCGGAGCTCGTTGACAGAAGCGCCTACCGCGCGTTTCAAATCTGGAGAGGACGGCTTGAGCCAATTCTCGGTGATTTGTGTGAGGACGCCGGATTTACGGCCGAGCCAGGCGTCACGGAAAAGTTTCCACGACTCTTCGTTATTTACGTTGGTAGATTCGGCGTCGAATCGCGCGCGTACTTGAGCGAAAAGCGGCGGTATCCGATCGGGTTGAGCAATGCCGAGATCAGCGAGTTTTTTACCCGTGTTGTTTTCCGCAGAAGTCATGATGGGTAGTGTCGCCCGGGTTCACGAAGCGGAGTCTACGCTATCGGAAACCAAAAATATCGGAAACCCCAATACCCACCCTTACAAACCAAGGGTGGGCGCCCTCCGTTGACTGTATTTCGCGACGAGGGCCGATGTGCGCCCGGCAGAAAGTTTACGCGGCTTTCTTTTTCTTTTGCGGCGGGGCGGCGGTTCTGGCGTGCTCCGCGAGCAAGGTGAATGCGGCGGCGTCTTTCACCGCGATATCCGCCAGAATTTTGCGGTCGAGATCGATTCCGGCAGCCTTGAGGCCATGAATCAACTGGCCGTAGGTGATGCCGTTGAGGCGCGCGGCGGCTCCGATGCGCTGAATCCACAGGCGGCGATATTGGCGCTTCTTTACGCGGCGGTCGCGAAAGGCGTAGCGATCGGCGCGATTGGCGGCCTCCTGCGCGGACTGGTAGAGCTTGCTCTTAGTTAGAAAAAAACCTTTAGTGCGCTTGAGATACTTCTTACGCCGCGCACGGCGTTTGGTGCCGCGTTTAACGCGTGGCATCTGGGTTTCTCCTTAGTTAAATGGGAGACAACGGGTTGCGCGAACGCGCAGACACGCGCGTGCGGCAACGGGTTTGTCTCCGGTATGAATTACCGCCGCATGATGTTTCGCCGCGAGGCGAAAGCATTGGTGCGGCTGATCGGCCGGCAGGCACCCGTAAAGCGCTGCCTGGCTCGATGCCGTTTCTCTTTTCAGAGAAACGACGCGCGGGCTTGCGCCCGACTTTTTGTTGCAAGTGCTTCAGCTTCGGTGAGACTGAAACTGAAATATCGGTCTTACTCTCAAACTCAAGCGTACGGAAGCAACAACTTCACGTTGGCCTTGTCGGCGGCGTTCACCAGCGTCAGCTTTTTGAGCTTGCGCATGCGGCCGGGGGCCTTGGTGCCCAGCAAATGGCGTTTGCCGGAGTGCATGCGAAGGATTTTACCGGTGGCGGTGACCTTGAAGCGCTTTTTCGCGCCGCGGTGCGTCTTCAACTTCATTTTCGGATTCGACCGATTTCTGGGCATTACTAAATCCTCTCCGTAATTAATTCCTGTGTGCTACTGCGCGATGCAAAGCGCTTACTGCGATTGCTGGGCGTTGGCGGGCTGCCCCGCGGGCTTGGTTGCCGGAACGCCTTTCTTAGGCGCCAGCAACGCAACCAGAACGTTGCCTTCCATGCGCGGCATGGTTTCCACCTGACCGTTGTCGCCGATTTCGCCGAGCAGGCGATTCATCTTGGCGCGTCCCACTTCCTGGTGAGCCATTTCGCGGCCACGATGAAAAATCATAGCGCGAACTTTGTGGCCTTCCCCAAGAAAACGAATGATCTGGTTTTTGCGAACCTGATAATCGTGTTCCGCGGTGGCGGGACGAAACTTTACTTCCTTGAGCTGTGAACCGCGGCTGCTTTTGCGCTGCTCGTGCGCTTTCTTATTGGCCTGGTAAAGATATTTGCCGTAGTCGGTGATTTTGCAAACCGGCGGGTCCGCAGTGGGAGAAATCTCCACCAGGTCCAGGCCCTTATCCTTGGCCATTTTAATGGCTTCGAATGGCTGCATGACGCCGAGCTGGCCGCCGTCTTCATCAATGACCCGGATTTCGCGCGCCCGGATGCGTTCGTTAACGCGGATGCGGTCGCTTTGCCGGAAAGTACGTTCTGCGATATTTCCCCCTAATTCTGAAAGGCGCGAGTGGCCGGAATGAACGCACAAGGCCGAAAATAATAAACCCGGTCCTCATAGAGCAAAAGCGCTATGGGACGGGTTTCAAAGTATAGCACGCAGATGCAGAGATGGAACAAGAGTGGATGAGGCTTCCTTGCGGAGCCGAGGTAGTCATCAGGAGTTGAGGTGCATCACGCGTCCACTGAGGCCGGAGATGCTAGCAGAGAGTTGCGGTTTGTCGGAGTGTTCGACGCGAACATCGAGATTGAGTGTCGAGCAGAGGCGCTGGAGCTCAGCGTCATCCGGGCTGGAAATTGTGAGGCCATCGATTTTGCATCCGGAGGGCGCGTCGACAGAGGGATGAACGGTGTTGGAGTTCCACTCGATGAAGAAGGGCAGCAAATTGGAATGGTCATCCTTAAGATTCAGCGTTTGCCATTCCAGCAGGCGGCCATCAGGGCGTTTTCGAGAACCGGGCAGGGGGCCTTCAAAGGCGATGTTGGCGGCGCGAAGGTGAGCTGCAAATTGAGTGATGTCGCCCGGATGCGCGGCCCAGCCAACAAGGCGCGGGTCTGTCAATCCCAGTAAATTACGCGTGTCGGGCACCCCGGCTTGTTGCGGGTCCGGCGCGATGATTTCGAGATAATGTTTTTCGCCGAGGGAGAGAAGCGCGTTACGCGTTCCGCGGCCGGGATGAACGCCGCCGAAGATTGCGCGGACGCCGGTGTGCTGTTCGACGTAGGCGATGCCACGATCAAGATCGTTGCAGCCGAGAAGCAGGTGGTCGAGCACGGTGGGCGAGTTATCCTTTTTAGCTTCGGGCTTTCCAAACAAAAGTCTCGGAGAGGCCAAGGCTCCTACAGTTAGAGCTGCGAAGATGCGGCGTGAAATTTTTTGCGACAAGCGCGCCCCGATGGTAACCAGCATAGTGACGATGCTATTGCGATTTGGATTCCACTTCCCCTGTTAGCGACTGGATGACTTCGGGCAAGGGCTTGGGGCCGAGATCGCCTTTGGTGCGATGGCGGACGGAGACGGTGCCGGCTTCGGCTTCTTTGGGGCCCAGAACGAGCATGTAGGGGACCTTCTGCAACTGGGCGTCGCGAATTTTGGCGGGGAGTTTTTCGTTGCGATCGTCTAGATGCACGCGCAGGCCGTGGCGTTTCAACGTATCGGTAACGTGATTGGCGTAGTCCGCGACTTTTTCGCTGACGGGGCAGATTTCAACCTGCACGGGAGCAAGCCACAGCGGAAACGCTCCGGCGTAATGTTCGACCAGGATGCCGAAGAAGCGCTCGACCGAGCCGAGCAGGGCGCGGTGAACCATCAGCGGTTCGTGCTTGGCGCCGTCTTCGCCGATGTACTGCAGGCCGAAGCGCGCGGGCAAATTGAAATCAAATTGCACGGTGGTGAGCTGCCAGGGGCGGCCGATAGCGTCAATGAGCTTGACGTCAATCTTGGGCCCATAGAAAGCGGCTTCGCCTTCCATGGTCTTGAAGGGAACCTTCATGCGCGTCAGGGTTTCGGCGAGAGCGGCGGTGGCGCGATGCCAGTCTTCGGGCTTGCCGGCGTAATTTTCGGGATGCGCGGCGTCCCAATCGGAAAGCTCCACTTCGTATTTTTCGAAGCCAAAAGTTTTCATCACCGCGAAAGCAAAATCGATACAGGCTTCCACTTCGCTTTCGATTTGCGAGGGCATGCAGAAAATGTGGGCGTCGTCCTGGGTGAAGCCGCGCACGCGGAGCAGGCCGTGAAGCACGCCGCTGCGCTCATAGCGATAGACGGTGCCAAGCTCGGCGAGGCGCACGGGCAGCTCGCGATAACTTTTCATCTTCGATTTATAAATGAGGATGTGACCCGGGCAATTCATGGGCTTCAGTTGGTAATCGGTTTTTTCGACCTCTACGGGCCCAAACATGTTTTCGCGGTAGAAGCCGGTGTGACCGCTGGTCTTCCACAAATCGAGCTTCATGATGTGCGGGGTATAGACGAGATCGTAGCCGCGGCGGAGCAACTCGTCGCGGAGCCAGTCTTCGATGATTTTGCGAATCAGGCCGCCCTTGGGATGCCAGAAAATCAGGCCGGGGCCGGCTTCCTCCTGAATACTGAAAAGATCTAGCTCGACTCCCAACTTGCGATGGTCGCGGCGCTTGGCTTCTTCGAGGCGGTGCAAATATTCGTCGAGCTCTTTCTGGGTGTAGAACGCGGCGGCGTAAATGCGCTGCAGCTGCGGATTTCCTTCCTGGCCTTTCCAGTAGGCGCCGGCGACATTCATCAATTTAAACGCGGTGATGCGCCTGGTGGAGGGGATGTGCGGGCCGCGGCAGAAATCGATAAATTTACCCGTGGTGTAGAAAGAAACCATCGGCTCGGTGGCTTTTTCTTCGACGAGCTCGCACTTGAAGGTCTGGTTAGTCTTCTTGTACAGCTCGATGGCTTCGGGCTTGGGCAAGAGTTTGCGCTCGTTGGGCAAGTCCTGCGCGGCAAGCTGGCGCATTTTTTTTTCGATTTGGGCGAGATCGTCGGGCGTAAATGGCTCTTCGCGGAGAAATTCGTAGAAAAAACCGGTGTCGATTGGGGGACCGATGCCGAGTTTCACGTTGGGAAAAAGTTCCATGACTGCGGCGGCGAGCAGGTGCGCGGCGGAATGGCGAAACACATAGAGAGCGTCCGGGTCTTTGTCGGTGAGGATCTGGAGCTTGACGTCATGGTCCAAGGGACGGCGCAGGTCGATGAGTTCGCCGTCGGAGGACGCGCCGGCATCGCCGCCGGAAACGCCGTTCGTGGCGGTAATGCGCGCGACCAGCGCGGCGTCGGCAAGGCGGGGAGATATTTTGCGCGCGATGTCGGCAGGCGTAGTGCCCTTGGGCACTTCCTGAACCTTGCCGTCGGGCAGCGTGACGTGAATCTGATCCATTGACGTGTTCACCTGAAGGAGAAGACCAAGCTTATCGGCGGGTCGCATGGTGGTCAAGGTAAGTACGCGGAGAATTTCGCGGGATGCCGATTTAGAGACGTGAAATTATTTTGCGGCGGTGATTTCTTCCACGATGGCGGCCGCGGCGGCGCGAGGATCCGGAGCGGCAAGTATGGGGCGGCCGACGACGATAAAATCCGCGCCCGCGTCGATGGCCTGCGTGGGAGTCGCGGTGCGCGACTGATCGTCGCGTTTTGATGACGCGGATTTATCCGCGGGGCGGACACCCGGAGTGACGATAAGAAATTCGCGCCCGCACGCTTTGCGAATTGCGCGCGTCTCGTGTACGGATGCGACGACACCATCGACACCGGATTTTTGTGCCAGGCAGGCGAGCTTGGTGACGCGATCGCCGACGGGACCGGCGATGCCGACTTCGCGCAAAGACTTGTGGTCCATGCTGGTCAGAATCGTGACGGCCAACAGGCGAGGGCGATCGGCGCCCACGGCAACACCGGCGCTGATGGCCTGCACAGCGGCCTGCAGCATTGCGCTACCGCCCAGAGCGTGAACGTTCAGGAGCTGCACCCGCGGCATGGAAGCGGCACAAAGCACCGCGCCGGCCACAGTATTGGGTATGTCGTGAAATTTAAGGTCGAGAAAAATATCTACACCAAGAGCGGCGATTTCTTTTATCGCGGCAGGCCCGGCTGCGGTGAAAAGCTGGCTGCCGATTTTGAACATGCCGACAAAAGGGGCCAGCTGCGTGGCGAATTTGACTGCGGTCGATAATGAATCGATGTCCAGGGCTATGATGAGGCTGCTTCGCGGGTGGGCGTCAAAGGTCACGTTTTAGTGGCCCCGACTTTTGCCGGGGAACTTACGGGTG
>JBBSFG010000051.1:0-15402 GCA_038238965.1 Candidatus Acidiferrales bacterium
CATCGTGGAGAAGGGTACGCCAACTTCAACGCTGGCGGTAGAAGCCGCGAAAATCCTGTTGGAGCAGACCAGGACGGATCCCACAGAAATCGGAATGATCGTGGTGGCTACGGTGACGCCGGACATGATGTTTCCGGCGACCGCCTGCGTGGTGCAGGATCAGCTGGGAGCCACGAATGCTTGGGGCTTCGATCTTTCAGCCGCGTGTGCGGGATTTGCGTACGCGCTGACGGTGGGCTCGCAGTTCGCCGCCGGGGCGCACAAAAAAGTTCTGGTGATCGGTAGCGACACCATGAGCTCCATCATCGATTACAAGGATCGCGGCACGGCGATTCTTTTTGGCGATGGAGCGGGTGCGGTCCTGCTGGAGTCGGCGGGGGACAACGAAGGCATTCTGGATTTTGCGCACGATGTGGACGGCTCGGGTGGGAAATTTCTGTATATGCCCGGGGGCGGGTCGCTGAATCCTACCTCGCACGACACCGTGGACAAGAACATGCACGTGGTGCATCAGGAAGGCTCGCAAGTGTTCAAGTACGCGGTGCGGCGCATGGCGGAACTGGCTGTGGAGCTGCTGGAGCGCAACGGGTTCGAGAGCGACGACCTTGCGCTGGTGGTGCCGCACCAGGCGAATCTGCGCATCATTCGCGCCATGCAGGAGCGGCTGGGAATTGAGGATGCGAAAGTAATGGTGAATATCGATCGCTATGGAAACACTACCGCGGGCACGATACCGCTGGGGTTGCGGGACGCTGTGGCGGAAGGACGGCTGCACAAAGGCGACTTGGTGTTACTGGTGGCGGTGGGCGCAGGGTATACGACCGGCGGAATTCTGATGCGCTGGGCGTATTAGTAGGTTGGCGGGATTTCTGGCGCAGGTGCTGCTCTAAAAAAAAGCGCGCGATGATCGCGCACTTTTTTCAATCAAGTTACTTGAGAAGAAGGCTTAGCAGCTGCGCATCGCGGCGGTCAGCTCCATGTTGGCCTGCAGGCGCTGGCCAACCTGTACCGCTGCGTAACGGGCGCAGATGGCGCCTTCGCGTTCCGTCCATGTGGCAACAATCGGGACGCGCGCGCCGACGAGCATATCTACGGCGCGGATCACGCCATAATAGAAGCGCACCAGGCCTAAGCCGTGGCCGCGTGGGCTCAAATCCGGCGTGAGTTCATGCAGGCTGGCGAATTGGCCGAAGTCTGCCGCGCGTAATGGGCGGTTCTCCGCGGCCGCAGCGGCCAGAACGGATTCGGATACCGGCTGAGAAGCAACACTGGCCAGCACAGCACGCCAGTAGTACATCCCGAATTGGGATATGGCGACGGTCGAGATTGCGAAGAGCATGGCGGCGAACATCCTTTTTGCCTCACGCGTATTTTCCCTTCCCAGTATGTTTGGGCCTATAGCTCGCGAGTACCAGCGGGGTAGGACGCGCGAGTAACTAATTGTGAGGCCAAGGTTTAGAGGAGGCAGAGTGTTCACGGTCGGTTTGCCAAACCGCAGGATTGAACAAGGCAGTTTGCTGCCAGCTTCGTAGTCTATTGATTTAATTGGTGTTACGACTCGCTTTCCACTATCCTGCGCGTGGGCAAAGCTTCATAAGTCATAAGAAGGATGATCACGATGCCAAAGCGTCGAAAGAAGCTTGTAGCATGGCTTGGCGGCCTGCTGATTGTTTCCTTTCTCGCGTTTTCACCAGGCGGCGCGCGCGGCAACGAAACTAACGATCACGCAGCGGATCGGAGTGCGATTCAAGCGGTTCTTGTTGCGCAGCAGGAGGCGTGGAATCGCGGCGACGTGGACGCCTTTCTGGCGGGCTATTGGCGGTCGCCGGAGCTGACGTTTTCGGGGAGCAGCGGCGTCTCGCGCGGCTGGGACGGTGTGCTGGCACGCTACAAAAAGATTTATCCGGATCGCGCAGCGATGGGACGGCTGGATTTTTCTGAACTGGAATTTCGATTCCTCGGCGCGGATCATGCGCTGGTCTTAGGCCGCTGGCATTTGAAACGCGACAAGGATGAGCTTGGCGGAGTTTTTTCTCTGGTGTGGCAGCGCTTTCCGGAAGGCTGGCGCATCATTCACGATCACACCAGCGCTGACGCCCCTGAAAAACCGTAACCTGCTACAAAACTTCCAGAATTTCTTCGTAGCGTTTGAAGGGCGGGATCAGGTATGCGCCGGCCAATTCGGTGCGCGCCCACGCCAGCATCTGGCGCGCGAGGTCGAAGCCAAAATCTCTGGCCGCGGCGCCCGCGTTTTCCATGGATTTCAAAACGGCTGGCGGAATGACGATGCCGGGCACTTCGTTGTTCAAGCGTAGAGCCTGTTTGTAGCTGTTGAGCGGCCACACGCCGATCAGCACGGGGATGGCCGGCGGGCCGCCGAGTTTTTTCAGGAACGCGTGCCAGTGCTCGGGATCGAAAAGCGGCTGGGTCATGGCGTAATGCGCGCCGGCTTCTACTTTTTGGTGGAAGCGTTCGATTTCGCTGTCGAGATCGTCAGCCACGGGATTGAGCGCCACGCCGATGGCAAAATTCGTGGCGCCGCCCAAAGTTTTTCCCGCCCAGTCGGTCCCCTGGTTCAGGCGGTGCAGAACTTTCACGAGGCCCACGGAATCGACTTCGTAGACGCCGCTGGTTTCAGGGTAATCGCCAACCGACGGCGGATCGCCGGTAATGGCCAGCACGTTGCGTACGCCGCCGACGGTCCAGGCTCCCAGGAGCATGGCCTGCAATCCGATAATGTTGTAATCGCGGGTGGTGAGATGCGGAACGGTCTCGACGCCGCGGGCTTCCAACGCGCCGGCGACAATCAATGCGTCCATGCCCACGCGGGCCATGGCACCGCTGTTGATGTCGATGGCGTCGACGCGGCCGGAGGTCATGATGGTGTCAACCTGTTCGTAAACGCGCTCGAGCGAAATGCCTTTAGGCGGATCGATCTCCACGCATACGGTGAATTCCTTTTTCTGCAGCTTGCGCCAGAATCTGCTTTCCGGTTCGCGTTCCGCCACGGCTGGCGGGCGGGTGGCGTGCGCAACATTCTCCACGTGGCCGACCGCGGCTTTGACGGGGCGCAGCGATTTCACCGCATCCGCCATGGCGCGAATGTGCGCCGGAGTCGTGCCGCAGCAGCCGCCTAAAATGCGCACGCCCATGGCGGCGGCTTCGCGCGCGAACAACGCAAAATATTCCGGCGACGATTTGGGATACACGATGCGATCGCCTTCGCGCTTGGGGAAACCGGCGTTGGGCATGCCGCTGACGCGCACGTCAGCGACGCCGGCCAATTCCTGCAGGATGGGCAAAAGCGCTTGCGGGCCGAGAGTGCAATTAGCGCCGATCACCTGAACATTTTTATTTTTAAGTTGCGCGGCGGCATCCGCCGGGCGCAAATCGCCGAAGGTGGTGCCTTCTTCGGAATACGTAAGCTGCGCGACGATAGGCAAGCCGGAAAACGAGCGGATGGCGTCGATGGCGAGCAGCAACTCTTCGATATAGGCAAACGTTTCGAGAATGTAGAGATCGACGCCGCGTTCTTCCAGCGCGAGGGCCTGCTCGTAGAAAATCTCCTGAATCTCTTGCGGCTCGGGATGTCGCGACTGTACGCCAAGCCCCAGCGGACCCATGGAGCCGGCCACCAGCACGTCGCGGCTGGCGGAGTCGCGCGCTTCGCGGGCGATTTTCACGCCGCGGCTGTTGAGGCGCTGCACTTCGTCGCCGAGGCCCAGCGGGGCGAGCTTGAAACGGTTGGCGCCGAAAGTATTGGTCTCGATGATCTGCGCGCCGGCTTCGATATAGGCCTGATGCACGCGAAAAACGGCTTCGGGCTCATTGGTATTCAGTTCGTCGAAGCAGCGCTGCGGTCCCACGGTTTCGTGAAGCAGCGAACCCATCGCGCCGTCGGCGATGAGAATGGCGTCCTTCAAACGTTCATTGAATTCCTGAATCTTCAATTATTTTTCCCGGGTGTTATTTTGCAGCAGCGTGAACCGCGCTCAACGCTTTTGTTCCATCAGGCTGGTGACGGTGCTCATCAAATCGTACTTGGTCAGGATCTCGAAGCGTGAGTTGCCCATGTCCACAAATACCGCGGGATTCTCGTGGCTCAGGATGTGGGTGATGCGCTCGACAGGCGCGCTGCCGGGAATCTGCTGCAGCGGCTTGCTCATCACTTCGCGAACCACCAGCTTGCGAAGGTCCTTGCCTTGCAGCGCCAGGGTCAGGATCTGGTCCTCATACATCGTGCCGATGGGCGAATTTTCTTCGAACACCGGAATCTGCGAAATGTCCTGCTCCTGCATGGTTTTCAGCGCATGAAAAACCGTTTGATACGGACGCGCAATGATTAATTCGCGCGCTTTCTGCGTAGCGTGCTTGGCGTGGACCACTTCCGCTGCCGTGATTTTTACCGCCGCTTCCACGTAGCCGCGTTCGCGCATCCACTCGTCGTTATATACCTTGCTGAGATAGCGCATGCCGGTATCCGGCAAAAGCGCCACGATGAAGGCTTCCGGTCCCAGGTCTTTGGCCAGTCGCAGCGTCGCGGAAATGCATCCGCCGCCGGAGCCGCCGGTGAACAGTCCTTCCAATTTGACCAGGCGGCGGGCGATGACGAAGCATTCCTCGTCGTTGACCTGCAGTACATCATCCAGAATCTTCAGGTTCATGGTGGTGGGGAAAAAATCTTCGCCGATGCCTTCCACCACGTAGGTCTTAGCCTTGATGGTTTGGCCGTGCTTCACGAAGTCGTAATACAGCGATCCGATCGGATCGACGCCGATAATTTTAACGTTGGCGTTTTTTTCCTTCAGGTAGCGGCCGACGCCGCTGATCGTGCCGCCGGTGCCGATGCCACAAACAAAGTGTGTCACTTTGCCTTCGCTGTCTTCCCAGATTTCCGGGCCGGTGGTCAGGTAATGAGCTTCGGGATTCATGGGGTTGTCGTACTGATTCGGATAGTAGGAATTGGGAATCTCGCGCGCCAGTTTTTTAGCCACGGAATAGTAGCTGCGCGGGTCGTCCGGCTCGACCGCGGTGGGACAGACGATCACTTCGGCGCCCAAGGCCTTGAGCAGGTCCACTTTTTCCTTGGACTGCTTATCGGTGATGGTGAAAACCATTTTGTAATTGCGGACGGCGGCGACCAGGGCCAAACCCATGCCGGTGTTGCCGGACGTCCCTTCGATAATCGTGCCGCCGGGCTTGAGCAGGCCTTTTTTTTCCGCTTCGTCGATCATGGTGATGGCGATGCGGTCTTTTACCGAGCCGCCGGGATTGATATAGTCGGCCTTCACATAAATCTGCGGTTTGAGGCCCTGATTGATGCGATTCAGGCGCACCAATGGGGTGCGGCCGATGGCCTCGAGGATGTTGTTACACTTCATCGCGTTTGCGGGCCGCGGCGAGCCCGAAACTTACATTTTGCTGGCGACATGATTTATTAAGTTTAGCATGCGGCCACTTGCGCCCGTAATGCAGCGCGGCAACACGGCACACAATCGAGCACCCGGCGAAGCAACCAACGCGCACGTGCAGGCAACCTACCTAGTTCGGCAACAAACTCAGGTTCATTTCATCGCTTCACTTACTCGGGTATCCTAAATGACTGCACGAAGCGTTTTACAGAAAAACGGCAAGAAGCACAGCGAAGGAGAAGCAAACGTGGCTCGTCAGAATATTTCCAGCGGAGCGCCCTGGGAACCTATCGTGGGCTATTCGCGCGCCGTGCGCGTAGACAACATGATTGCCGTCTCCGGCACCACCGCCACGGGACCGGACGGGAATATCGTCGGCGTGGGGGATGTATACGTGCAGACGCTGCAGACCATCAAGAATATTGAGGCGGCGCTGATCAAGGCCGGCGCCAGTTTGAAGGACGTGGTGCGCACCAGGCTGTTTGTCGTCGATATCGCCGAATGGGAAAAAATCGGGCGGGCGCACGGGGAAATATTCGCCGCAATTCGCCCGGCGACCAGCATGATTCAGGTCAGCAAACTGATTTCTCCGGACATGTTGATCGAGATCGAGGCCGACGCCATCGTTTCCTGACGCGTGGAAATCCGATTCGAATCGTCTACCAGTGCGCGCGGATGCGATAGGTGAGGACGGCGGTGCCGTCCTTTTCCACGGGGACGTGAAACTGGGCGGCGAAGGCCGCGGTTTTGGTGGCTTTGTAAGTGGACGACAGCATCCCCCAGTCGCCGCCGATGGGCTCGTTCACTTCCACCACGACTGGCACGTCCTTGTGATTGCGCAGGGTGATTTCGAACTGCATTTCCCAGGTGCGCGAATCGATACGCTTGTAGTCGGTCTGTTTGCGTTCCGCCACGATGTCGAAGGCATTGCCAATATGCACTGTGACTATTTCGTCTTTGGGAGTGTGACCGATGCGGTCTTCACCGATGAAGAGCACGCCGCCCTTTGAATCCTTCTGGTACACCCGCACGTTACCCGCGGGCATGGGCATGCCCAGGCCGGCTTTTTGTTCGTTCTTGAACTTGTAATAGACGAGAACGGGATCTTTCTGCGGCGAGCCGGGATTCTGCGCGTTGTGGTAGTAGTAGTTCTGTCCATTAACGACGAAGATTTTCTCCGTCGGCACGCCGGTGCCCTGCAATAAGCTGATCTGCTTGGTTTCCTTGTCTTCGACAGAGGTGCGGCGTCCCAATGTATATAAATGATATTCGCTGAAACTTTCCTGCGCGAATTGTGCGTCTTTTCGCGCCATGTTGGACACCATTCCGCCCGCGACTCCTGCTTTCATATTACTTATCGGCAGGCGATTTAAATCGCCGGCCACCAGTTGCAGGCGCGCGTTGTGAAACGCCGTACCGCTAGTGTTCGCCAGCGTGACCCAGCCGTCCAGGTCGGCGGCTTTGTCTTCGCGACCGACGGTCAAAATATAATCCGCGTTCCAGGAAAGATTCTGCGCCAGGTAAGACGCTTCTATCTGCTGCTTGCGCGCGCCGGAATTTTCGAGGGACATCAGTAGCGTAGGGCGTTCGTAGAGGTTGGCGGGCACTTCCGGAAACCTGTAACTGTCGGCGCGCATGCCGGTGACGATGTCGTTGCCAATCTTCCATACCGGGCCGTTGTTGTCGGCCAGCAGCGTAGCTTTCACGTCTTCGTGCTTGATCGCGCCATTTTCCTGATAGGTGCGCGTCAGCGTTACTTCTTTTCCCACGTACTTGTGGAGCAACTTGGCAGGCTCCAGCAAATCGTATTCGTAATTCTGTTCGATGACGCTCAGCTTGTCAGGTTCGGTGAGGGAACGGAAATGCACAGTGGCGGGATTGACGGTGGCGGCGATGTCTGCAAATTTCAGGCTGAACGCTCCGGTGGGGAGCGTGAGCTGGCGGACGTCGCGCACCAGCGCGATGTTGGAGTTGTAGACGGTTACGTTCAGATCGGTCTGATCGCTGAGCGTGGTGGACTGCGCGTTTTTTTCGCGAGCGGCCTCGGTTTCCTGTCCGGCGTCGCTTCTCCGGCCGTGCCCCCGGGCATAAATGGCGCCGGCCAGGCTGGACCCAACCAGGACTGCCACCGTTACTGCCAGAATCGTCGTTTGAATCGTACGGTGCTGATTTTTCATCGCATCACCTCGTTCAGATAAAGTCACAGGTTCCGGCATGGCGCTTGCCACCTACCAGCGGGCGCGAACGCGGTACTTGAGCACCGAAGTGCTATCTTTCGCGACCGGCACGTGAAACTGCGCGGCAAACGCGGCCGTCTTGGTGGCTTTGAAGGTGGAAGACAGCATGGTCCAGTCGCCGCCGATGGGCTCGTTCACTTCTACAACGACCGGCGTGTCCTTGTGATTGCGCAGCGTGATTTCGAATTCCATTTCCCAGGTGTGTGAATCGATGCGCTTGTAATCGGTCTGCTTGCGCTCCGCCACGATGTCGAAGGCGTTGCCGATGTGCACGGTGACGGTTTCATCTTTGGGCGTGTGCTCGATGCGGTCTTCGCCGATGAAGAGCACGCCGCCTTTCGAATCTTTCTGGTAGACGCGCACGTTACCCGCGGGCAGGGGCATGCCCAAGCCGGCTTTTTGTTCGTTCTTGAATTTGTAATAGACCAGCACGTTGTCTTTCAGCGGCGATCCGGGATTTTGCGCGTTGTGGTAGTAAAAATCCTGACCGTTCACGATGAAGATTTTGTCCGTGGGTACGCCGGTACCCTGGAGCAGGCTGATCTGCTTGGTCTCTTGATTTTCAATGGAGGTGCGCCGGCCGAGAGTGTAGAGATGGTATTCGCTGAAATTTTCCTGCTGAAACTGGGGGGCAGCAGGCTTGGCGCTGTCGACACTCATCTCCATTGCAGCCACCATTCGACCGTTTTCCGGCAAGCGGTTTAGATCACCGGCCACCAGTTGCAGGCGCGCGTTGTGAAACGCGGTGCCGCTGGTGTTCGCCAGCGTGACCCAGCCATCCAGATCGGCGGCTTTATCGTCGCGTCCCACGGTCAAAATATAGTCGGCGTTCCAGGAAAGGCTTTGCGCCAGGTAAGACGCTTCGATCTGCTGGCTGCGCCCTCCGGAATTTTCCAGGGACATCAGCAAGGTGGGATGCTCGAAGAGATTGGCGGGCACTTCCGGGAAGCGATAGCCCTCCGCATAAATCCCGGTGACGATGTCGTTGCCGATTTTCCAGACGGGGCCGTTGTTGTCGGCCAGCAGCGTGGCTTTGACATCCTCGTGCCTGGTTTCGCCATTCTCGCGAAAGGTGCGAACCAGAGTCACTTCCTTGCCGACGTATTTGTGCAGCAACTTGGCGGGGTCGAGCAAATCGTATTCGTAATTCTGTTCGAGGACGCTGAGCTTGTCGGGTTCCGTCAGGGAACGAAAATGCACGGTGGCGGGATTGACGGTGGCGGCAATGTCTTCGAATTTCAGGTTCAACATCCCGCCGGGCAGGTTGACCTGGCGCACGTCACGGATCAAAGCGATGTTGGAGTTGTAGACGGTTACGTTCAGATCGGTCTGATCGCCGAGCGTGGTGGACTGGGCGTTTTTCTCACGGCTCGCCTCCGTTTCCTGGGCGCTTGTTCCGGCTTTCGCACCGGAGTTGCGGCCGTGGGCTTTGCCGTAAATGGCGGTGCCGACGCCGGAGATCAGTAATACGCTGGCTGCCGCTGCAAGAAAGCTGGATGGGAATGTGCGGCGCTGGGTTTTCATAACATCACCTCGGTCAGAATTGTCTTCCACACTTAGAACGCGGGGGCCGGGATTTCTTGCAGCGAAAGTTGCTATCCATTTTGAACTACTATGCGGGCGGTTTATTGCTTTGCGGGAGTCCAGGTTACGCCACCGTCACTGGTGGCAAATCGAGAGCTGCTGGCGAGGTCGAAAATCGTGGCGTGCAGCGCATCTTCCGCGTGAACTTCGCCGATATCGCTCGCGATTGGCGAAACCACTCTGCTCCAGTGGCCGCCGCCATCGGTAGTGCGCAAAATTGTTCCCGCGCGTCCCACCAGCCAGCACACCGCGTCGCCCGGCGCCGAACCGGCCAGTAACTCTGCGTGCGCACCGCCGTTTTGTGACGACCAGGTAATGCCGCGGTCCGTGGAGCGGTCGATCCCCCCTCCTGCGCGCAAGCGCCAGAGCACGGTGCCGCCGGGTGTCAGAATCAATTGCGCATCTTTATTTATTACATCTTTATTTTTTGCGTTGCTGGTTTTCGCGCGATCCGCTTGGGCGTTCTGCAGAGCGGATTTGTTTTCATAGTTAGCGGTGACTTCGGCTTGTTCGCTAGTAACGGTCATCGCGCTAGTGGCCGCTTCTTTTTTCTGTGCGGCATCGGCGCTTTGTTTTGCAGCGGCCCTGGCCGCTGGGGGTGGAGGTGCGGACGGCTGCGGGGCTGCAACAGCTGATGCGCTCAGCTGATCGTTAACTCCCGGCTCCAATTTTTGCTTTTCGAGAATGTCACGGCCGCTATCACGATCGGTCGCGGCTCCGGCCCCTGTGACAGGATTTCCGCTTTTGCTGGCCGGCGACGCTGAGTTACGGCCTGATAGCGGCAACTGCGAAATCTTCCTGTCTTTGGGCCGAACCTCGGCAGGCTTCCCGGGTATCGGTTTGTCCGATTCGTTGGTTCCGGACTCGCTCCGTAACTCGCGATTGAGTTGCGCGGAAGGCGCACCCGCAACGCCGCCAACCACACCACCCAAAGTGCCTTTGGGGCCACGCCGCGCCAGTAACCCACTGGGCAGGCGTTTCGATTCATCCAGGCTTTTGAGCGACTCATCCAGCCGGCCATTTTCCGCGCGTTGTTCGGGTTGCGAGGCAGGCGACGCCGACGCCAAGTTGTCGCTCGTCAATTGGCGATTAGCCTGTTTCTCCTGGGCCACCTCAATGCTATTCGCGGGAACCGGTATTTTATGAAATGTGTCGTGGGCGGTCACCCAAATCAGCAAACCGGCGGCGATGGCTGCGGCGGGCGCAACCCAGCGCCACATCTTCGCGCCACGCACGGAGGAAATACTCCGCGGGGTTTTTGAGCCGCCGGTGGCACGCGCCGCAGCCATTGGCGCGGCAGCATGCGGCACCGAGAGTTCTTCCTCCAGCAGCGCGCCCGCCAATATCGGCTCGCGCAACTGCAAAACTTTTTCCCGCCCGGCGTTCTGCTCCAGCTCAACCAGCACATCATCGGTAACTTCGAGTTGCGCCAGAATTTCCTGGCAGCGCGCGCACGCAGCAATATGCTGCTTGGCGGCGTCCATTTCTTCGTTGGGTAGCATGCGTTCGTAAAATGCCGCGAGCAGCGCGGCGTCGGGACAAGCCGGTTCCGCTTGAGAATGCGCGGCGGCGCTGGCATCGCGCGGTACGCCCTGGCGCAGATGGCGCTCTAGGGCTTTTTCAAACTTCCGTTCGCGATCGTCGTGGCCCATAAACTTGTCCATCCTTAGAACGAACTCCGGCCGGCTTCTTGCGTTCCAGCGCTATATTTCCTGGCCCCCGCGTTCGGCCTTGGGAACTTCACGCTGCGAAAAGAGATTGTCGAGATCGATAGGCGCATCTTCCGCGGCGTATTCGAAGCACAGCGCCATTTCCGCGTCGCTTAGCCCGGCGGCGCCGGCTTGGCCGTCCGCAAATCCCGAGCCCGAGCCGGCGCGAAGAATTTCTTCCACGGCGTGGCGCAAATCACGGCGAACTTTTTCCAGGTGGCGAGAAACGCTGGACTCGTGTTCGCCGAGCACGCGCCCGATCTCCGCCAGTTTTTTTTCTTCCGCGTAATACATTTTCAGGCGGCGGGCATCGAGTGGTGGCAGATTGTTCAGCGCGGTCTGCAGCGCGGCTGAAAATAATTGCAAATATCGCTGGCGATGGGGATCGGCCGCTGGCGAGTTCGAATTCGCGTGGCCGACCTTGACGCCGGCTCCGTCTTCAGCGTCCAGTTCCTCGAATTTGCGTCCGGCGCGAATTTTGTCCACCAGCCGCTGAGCCATCACCGCGCGCAGCCAGGTCTTCAGCGCGCTGCGTCCGTGAAAGTAACGCAGCAGCGCGCCGCGTTTCCCTTCGCTCAGGCCGTACAGTTCCGCGAACAGTGAATCTGCCAACTCCTGCGCTTCCGGCGCAGCAGCGCTCCTCTTGAGCATGGCCGCCGCGCACGCCCGCAGGTAGCCGCGATAGGTGCGCATGAAATATTCCCAGGCGTGCTCCGTGCCATCGGCGCAAGCGCACGCGAGCGCCAGATCCTCAAGATGCAAGGTACCAAGATAATTTTGTAGTTCCGCGGAAGAAGGGACGACGTCGCGAAACCTCAATGCACCACAGCGGACCAGTTCGCGGGTAAATCGCTCCGTGGACATTCCCCATCGGTGAACACCAGCCTGGTTAGACCATTGTTGAATTATCGGCACACAATCGCCCAAAAGCCTGGCCACCTCCGCGCGGGTGGCGGGTTCTCCGGTGGCGCGGTTATTTGCCTGCATGTCCATAAGATTCAGCGTGATCAGAGGCGGCGGACGAGCGGACACCGCCCCCGGCAAACCGTGCGCTGAGAATATCGCATCTGCCCTCGTAGAACATATAAAACGGAGGCACCCCTATTCGTATTTGGGGTATCCTATTAGCCAGTTGCGTCCCACCCCGCAACAGACCGCCCAGAGTTGGGTTAGCAAATGGTGCGCAGCGGGGTAACAGCGGGAGCAAGATTGGCAATAGCGACTTGGTGACGCTAGTACGAAAGTCCTATTCGAACTCTGCCCTCCCGGTCCGTAGTGTGTTATTTCTAGAATTGAGATATCAGTCTCTAGCGGCGTGAGAGCCTTTGGCCCTCCCAATTCTTAGCCCTGGCGGAACTATTTTGAGGCGGGCACACGGATGACGACAATGCTTTCAGATCCACCTGTAAAAACGACCATGGGAGTTGGGTTTGCGGCCAACCGTTCTTCCGCGAATCAGGAAGCGTGGCGGCGTGCCATCGGGACAAAGCCGGTTGCCGCCCGGCTGGAACTGCTTCCCGAAGGTAAATCGCGCTGGAACCGTATCGGCCTGAGCGCCATCGCGCAGGTTATCGCCATCTGTTTCGTGCTGCTGGTGCCACTCCTGTACCCCGAGAGAATCAAAACCGTTTTGCATATGGATATCGTGCAACTGGCGCAGCCGGTAATCGAAATTCCCGTGGCACCTCCGCCGCCGAAAGTACGGGCCAAGGTTCCACCGCCAACACCGAAACCGGTGGTTGAGCCGCTGAAGCTGAACCCCCAGCAGCCGCACATTTTCGTAACGCAAAAAGTGGTGCAGCCCAAGATTCAAAAGGTGGAAGCAAAAGCACCGGAGCTGACGCCCGTCCTGGAAGCGGCAAAGATCGACACGTCCAGCAATCAACCGAAACGGCCGCGCGAAGACGTCAAGATAAACAATTTGAACAGCGGAAGCGCCGCTCCGGCAACGGTCGTCGCCCCGGTGAATAAAGTGCAGACCGGCGGGTTCGGCGATCCCAACGGCGTGCCGGGCGACGGCGATCCCAAGAAATCCACCAACATCAACCGCAAGGGTTCGCCAGCGCTACCCGGCGGGCCGGGCTATGGCAACGGAACCGGCGGAGACAAAGGCATTCGCGGAACAGTAGCAAGCACCGGCTTCGGCAACGGCACTGCCAATCCTCCGCAGGGTGGCGGTAGAAAAGGCTCGGTGAAATCCACCGGCTTTGTCGATGAGAGCGTCGCGACCGAAGGTCCAAAGAAAAAGACCGACACGGTGGCTAGCGGAACGTCGTCGGTTACCATTCTGGACAAGCCCCGTCCGGAATACACTGCCGAAGGCCGTAGTCTAAAGCTAGAGGGCGACGTGGTGCTGGACCTGGTGTTCCAGGCCAATGGCACGGTGCACGTCAACCGGGTCATCAGCGGGCTGGGCCACGGACTGGATGAAGCCGCGATTCGCGCGGCTCAACAAATCAAATTCAAGCCTGCAAAGCAAGACAATCAACCCGTTGATTTTCCGGCCCGCGTGCGCATTGAATTTCATATGGCTTCCTGAGGGAGAGAACGAAAATGTGTAAGTCAACATGGGCCAGGCGGCGATCCGTACTGTTGCTTCTGGTCGTCAGCAGTTGCGCAGCAGTAGCGGTGTCTGCAGCGCCGGCTACGCCGCAAGCAACGGCCAAGACCATGGATGAGGTGGTCGACCGCATCATCACCAACGAGAACCGGCTGAATAACCAGATTTCGCAATACCAGCCGCTGGTGGAAACGTACATCCAGAATCTAAGGCCGGACAAGGATCTCGGATACACCCCGGCGGGCGACAAATACTTTTTGGGCCGCGCGCAGTTTACCAAGGGTGTAGAGCTGGTTTCCCTGTCCGATACTGGCGGCAAGGGCAAAAAAATCTTTGCTGGCATCGGGAATTTCTTTTCGTTTGCGATGCAGTACCTTCCCGACGGCTTCCTGCAGATGATCTTCATCGACACCAACGGTTTCGACAAGCAGCACTACAAATTCGATTATGTGCGCCGCGAATTTCTCGGCGAAGTGCGCTGCCTGGTGTTCGACGTCACCCCGGGCGAGAAAGCCGGCAAGGGCCGCTTTAAGGGACGCATCTGGGTGGAAGACCAGGATTACAACGTGGTGCGCTTTAACGGCGCGTACGGCGGCGGCGGGCACTCCAGTTGGTATTTCCACTTTGACAGCTGGCGCACCAACGTGCAGCCCGGCTTGTGGCTGCCTTCATTCGTGTACAGCGAAGAGAAAGAGCTACACTACGCGCTGGCCAAGAAGCTGGATTTCAAAGCGCAGACGCGTTTGTGGGGCTACAACCTGGGCCATACCGCGCAGGAGCAGGAGCTGACCAAGATTCTGGTGGAAACTCCCGTTACGGATGAAACCAAGAATGCCAACGATCTTTCGCCGGTGCAGGCGCAACGCTCGTGGGACCGCCAGGCGGAAGACAACGTGACCGACCGTTTGCAGCGCATCGGGCTGATCGCGCCAAAGGGCGAAGTCGACAAAGTTCTTGAAACGGTGGTCAACAACCTGGAAGTGACCAATAACCTGGACATCGATCCCGACGTGCGTTGCCGGGTGATGATGACCTCCACGCTGGAATCTTTCACGCTGGGGCACACCATCGTGCTGAGCCGCGGATTGATCGACGTGTTGCCTGACGAGGCTAGCCTGGCGACCATGATCGCCCATGAGCTTGGCCACATCGTTCTGGGCCACCGCATGGATTCGTCGTACGCCTTCTTTGATCAGTTGCTGGGCGTCCAGGACAAGGATACTTTCCGGCACTTTGGTTTTGCGCGCACACCGGACGAAGAGTCCGCCGCCAGCGCCAAAGCCGTGGAGTTGCTGGCCAAGTCGCCCTACAACAGCCAGATGGCCAGCGCCAAACTTTTCGTCGCAGCGGTGGATGCGCGGCAAAAAGAAATTCCCAATCTGATCAGCCCGCACCTTGGGAATCGCGTGCTGGTAGCAGACATGAAGGCTGCAACGCCCGCAACGCCTGTCGCGGACAAAACCGCCAAGATCATCACCGCGCTCCCAATCGGCGGCCGCGTAAAAATCGATGTATGGAACGACAAGCTAGAACTGTTGAAGAGCAAGCCCATCGGCAATGTGGCCGAACGCGAGAAAATGCCGTTCGAAGTCACTCCGTTCATGCCGTACCTGACGCGCTTTGGCACGGACATCGCCAAGCCGATCGCCGCGAGCACGGACACGCCGAGCGATCCCGCTCCCAGCGTCAATCCTCCTGCGCAGGCGCCGACCACGCCCAACCCGCAGTAATAGCGGGAATAACTACACACGAAAGGGATCGGCCAGCGTTGCAGGCGCAACGTGCAAGCCGCGCCTCGCGTTGTAACTTAGGTGGAAAAATATTCAGTTCAGCGGGATTTTCAGTTCAGAAGCGAGCTGCACGGGATTAAAAGGGCTGCACGCGAAGTAGCGATCGCCCAC
>JBBSFG010000052.1:0-15386 GCA_038238965.1 Candidatus Acidiferrales bacterium
CGATCGCGTACATCGGCAGCTTTGTCCGAAATCTGTTCCTTTAGTCTTGCAGCGGTGCCCGCGGCGGTGCTGCTGGCGGAACCTGTGCCGAACTGTTCGCCAGAATTTTGTCCGTCTTGTTGGTATTGCTCGTCCATAAAGCCTCCTGAGTGGTCGCCTCGGTTACGTTTGTCACCGGCTTGCAAATCGACACAAGGCAACGTCAACTCGCGCATCGTAGTCCTTATGCTAATTGCCCGGCTATCCGGTAAAAAGCGTAGATTGCAGTTCCCTTCGCGGTACCGGTGGTTTCCAACGAGGCAGTGCGACTTCTGACATGATGTATGCTGATAACGATTCAAACAGTGCGCACCGGATGGTTGTATTTGTGTAGAGGTGTGCTGTAAATCGATGTCGTCGGGAGCGCGCCAATATGGTCGATTTCTACGAGGAATGGGCCGACTTTGCAGCCATGAGCGAGGACGACGGCGTCATGGGCCAGTGTGCTCAAGGAGAGCCGGACTGGCCTGCGGCTCTCACCGAGCCGGACATCTCAGGTGAATGCGGGATTGTGCCGCCCCCTCGCGGTCCGCAACAATTGCAGTTACTTGTCGTACTGGAGCGCATACCCAGCCCTCTGTAAGTTCCTGGATTTCTAATAACCGCCTCTCGTGACCCGGGGGCAGAGCTAATATTCATAAATCGCCAGGCTTCTTGTTCTCTGAAAGATCAGGTGACTCGGGTGGCGCGTACTTCTCCGGCCAAAGATATCTCAAAACTGCTGACGCTGGTGACCGCGGTTGTGGCCATCGGAACTTTGTATTTTGCGCGCGTGATGCTGGTTCCCCTGGCGCTGGCGGTACTCTTTACCTTCCTGCTCACTCCTCTGGTCGGCGTGCTGGAGCGTATTCATTTCCCCCGCTTTGTGGCAATTTTCCTGGTCGTCGGCATCGCTATCGGCGCCTTTGGAGCTATCGGTTGGACTGTTGGAAATCAGGTACTGGACGTAACCAACCAGCTCCCCAGCTATAAGTCCAATATCCGAACCAAAATCGACTCTATCCGCAATCCCAGGAGTCGAAGGCTCGATAACGCCGCTGACGCGGTAAAGGAAATCGGCAAGGAAATCACCGACGCCTCCTCGGCAACGGCGGAAAACGCAACCGCCAAGGCTGATGCCCGAACTAAGCACGCCGCCATTGCGCCGCCGCCGCCAGTCCAGGTCTACCAGACCGCATCCAATCCATTCGAATCGCTGAACAATGTGATTACGCCGCTGGGAAGCACCCTTATCGTGGTGGTGCTTACGATCTTCATGCTGGCTGGTCGCGAAGATTTGAGGAATCGCCTCATCGGACTGGTGGGTCACGGCCACCTCAATGTTATGACTCAGGCGCTGGACGACGCGGGGTCGCGCGTGAGCCGTTATTTGCAGTTGCAACTATTGGTAAATACTTCGTATGGAGTGATCATCGGCCTGGGCTTGTATGTTATTGGCGTCCCTAACGCCCTGTTATGGGGCGTGCTTGCAACGCTGTTGCGTTTCCTTCCATATATCGGTTCTCCTCTCGCCGCGATTTTACCCATCCTGCTTTCTCTGGCTATTTTCGCCACCTGGTCGAAACCCTTATACACGCTCCTGCTGTACCTCATTGTGGAGTTGCTGGTGGCCAATGTGCTGGAACCGTTGCTGTACGGGGCCCACACCGGGATATCCTCTTTCGCAATTTTGTTTGCAGCTATTTTTTGGACGCTGATCTGGGGACCGATCGGATTATTGCTATCCACGCCTCTGACCGTTTGCCTGGTAGTTCTCGGCCGTCACGTTCCCACGCTGGGTTTCCTGAATATCATGCTCGGCGATCAGCCGGTGTTGTCTCCGGAGGCTCACTATTACCAGCGGCTATTGGCCAGCGATCAGTCGGAAGCGAAACACGTATTAGAGGAATATCTGAAGACAAATTCGCTCGAAGAACTTTACGATTCTGTAATTATTCCCGCCCTGGCGCTCGCCGAACAGGACCGCCATCACAACGATCTCGATGAAATCACGGAAAAGTTTATCTGCCAAAGTACCAAGGAATTGCTGGAGGACCTGCCGGAGAAAGCCAGGGACGAAGAAGCGGCCGCTAGAGCCGACGTACAGCCGGATTCGGAGGCCTTGATAGCGGCGGCTCTCGCGGCCGACCAGTCACGCGAAGCCGCCTGCGTGGTCTGCTTGCCGGCGCGCGATGAGGCCGACGAAATCGTTGGTATCATGTTGTCGCAACTACTGTCCCGCGCGGGTTACCGCTCGCAGTCCCTCCCCATCGGCACGACCACGGAAATGCTCCAGCAACTGAAAGAATCCAGGCCCGACATTGTCTGTATTTCTGCCTTGCCGCCCTTTGCTCTCCTTCATGCCAGAGAGTTGTACCGGAAAATCCACGCCCAGATGCCGAATGTCAAAATGATTATCGGGCTCTGGAAGTTTGCCGGTGATCCTGTCAAAGCGGCGGCCCGCCTGCACATCGATGCCAACGACAAGCTGTCGCTATCGCTGGCACAAACGATCCTGCAGGCCGACGTTTTTCGCGGGATTGAAGCTATTCCTCAGGATGTAGCCGCTAGTTCCACAAAATAAATAGCGCACCCTTCGGGTTCGATACTTGACCTGGCGCGGGCGGGCGAAGGACCTATGAATCTCGGACCGCAACTCTTGACCTTGGTCATCCTTGGCTTGCCCGTCGCGTCAATCGCGTGGACCATCACCCACGAAGAAATTTTCAGCGAAGCTCGTGATTGGTTCGTGCGCCACAGCAAGACCTGCCGCACTATCTATGAGCGCAAGTTTTTTTATCTATTTACCTGCGAGTATTGCTTCAGCCACTACGTTGCCGCGATTTTCCTGCTGATCACCCGGTTCAAATTGTTGATGCCCGGATGGCGCGGTTACCTGATAGCGGGATTCGCCCTGGTCTGGACCGCCAACATTTATATGAGCATATTCGCGAGGCTGCGCCTGAACATCAAGCGGGAACGGGTGGAAATCTCCGCGGTCGAAAAAGAAGTGACCCACGAGAAGCACTCCGATACATAACGCCGGCGACCCTCTAGCTCACCGCTAATACGAAATTCCTTGCTCCGCACAAATTCGCGCGGTCCGGTGCAATTTCCGCTTCGATCCCATAAATACGCAACGCATCGCGCAACGCTTCCGCACTGGGAGGCAGCCGCCCCGCTTTGGCAAAAATCGCCAGTCCCCCGGCGGTAGGCTCAAGATTCGCGGTACCCTCAGCCTCGTCGACCCTCCAGTTAATGGCCTTGAAAATAGTAAGAAAATCCCCGGCATACTCTCGGGCACCGAGCGTTGAAGGCAGGTAATGGACACCCACAGGTTCGTCTGCAAACGTCAACAGCACCTGGATAAGTACGGCTTGTTGGTGGGTGCTGAGCTTTCGAAGGGCTTTCTCTGCCGGCATTCCTTGTTTATATCCCAATAAACCGTTGCCCACAGCCATTAAAAAAACCGTCTGGAGAGTCAGTTTACGACGGCATGATCGATTCCAAGTCCGTTCACCTTCTGCCCCCAAAATAAAAATAACTGCCACCGGAATTTGAAGCGATAATTGCGCGAGTACCAGAAGTGGTAGTCGTCCCGGGGAGGGGCCATGGCCGCGGCCGTTTGGAAGGGCAGCATATCGTTTGGACTGGTGTCCGTACCCATAAAGTTATTCGCCGCCGCGCGCTATTCGCATATCAGCTTCCACGAGGTGCATCGCGAATGCGGGCATCGTGTGAAGCAACAGCTGTATTGCCCGTACGACAAACGAGTAGTCTCGCGGGACGAAATCGTCATGGGCTATGAAGTCGACGAAGACAAAATGATCATCGTCGACCGCCAGGAACTAAAAAAACTTCAGCCCGCGTCCTCGTCCTCAATGGAAATTTTGCAGTTCGTCAAATTGGACGACGTCGACCCCATTTATTTCGAGACTTCCTATTTTTCCGTCCCGGAAGAAGAGGGCCGCCGGGGTTATACCCTGTTGCTGGAGACCATGGAGGAGTTGAAAGTTGCCGCCATTGCGCAG
Source organism: Candidatus Acidiferrales bacterium (assembly GCA_038238965.1). Taxonomy (GTDB): domain Bacteria; phylum Acidobacteriota; class Terriglobia; order Acidiferrales; family UBA7541; genus Acidiferrum. Next base: position 4,050 of record JBBSFG010000052.1, read on the forward strand.
GTCACCATGCATCAGCGCGAGCGCACTGTGATTGTGCGCCCTTACCGCCAAGGGCTGACCCTGCATACCCTCTATTATCCGAGCGAGATACGCGACGTTGCGGGATATGGAAAGAACACCGCTGCGAATCTCAAGAAGCAGGAAATTACCCTTGCGGAACAATTCGCAAAAGAACTCGTCGCTCCATTCCACCCCGAAAAATTTCACGACCAGTATCAGGAGCAGGTCAAAAAATTGATCGCCGGCAAGGAAAAGGGTACTGCTGCGCCCAAGCCGGAAAAGGCTCCCCGGCTCGCGCCCGTGGTGGACCTGATGACCGCGCTGAAACAGAGCATCGCCAATAAGGGATCGCACGGGAAAATCCACTCGCCGGAATCCGCACGGCATTCGCGCGCCAGAAAAACCGCTTAAGCCTGCCGAGCAGCAGGAGACACCCGACAGCGCAACCCGGCATTCGCTGACGAATCGTATTCATTTGCCTGCGCCAGCGCCTTGTGTTTACCTCCACATGTTACAATCCCAGCCCGGGAGTGAGTACATGCCTGATTCTGTCGGGTTACCAGGAGAAGCGGTTCTGGAAGTGGTGTCGCCGGACGGCGCCCGCCGTTTCGCGCGCATTACCCAGACTCCTTTTCACATCGGGCGCGGCGCGGAAACAGGCAACCATTTGCAATTGTCCGACCGGCGCATCTCGCGAAACTGCGCTGCCATCGTCACGGAAGCCAATCGCTTTTACCTGGAAGATCGCGGCCAGCGCCGCGGGTTGTTTGTTAACGGGGAAAAAGTGGAAAGTCGCGAATTGCAGAACGGCGACGCCATCAGCTTTGGCCTGGAAGATTCCTACGAAGTAATTTTTCGAAACTCTGCCGGCGCCGAAGATGATTCTCTTCCCCACTTGCTCACGCGTATCGAGCACATCACCGCATCGGATCAATCCGGCTCGGGCGGACTGCGAAAATTGAATTTGCTGCTGGAGGCGACGACGCTTTTGCACTCGCAGCTGCCCATCGATTCGGTGTTGGGCACCATGGTCGATCATGCCGTCTCCGTCACCGATGCCGATCGCGGCTTGCTGCTGGCCGGCGACAGTCCCGCGAATTTGAAAGTGCGGCTCGCGCGGCGCAGCGGCGGTTTACGCCTACCCCCCGAAAGCCTTACGCCCAGCCAGACGGCCATTCAATTGGCGCTGAAGCAGCAGTCCCCGGTCATCACCGAAGATCTGGCGCAGGCGGACATGGACCTGCAAGCCGCGCAGAGTATCGTGGCCCAACGCCTGCGCGCCGTCGTGGTGATTCCGTTGTATGCCATGTCTCGCGCGAACACGCAGGAATCCATGGTGAACATCAAGCGCGGCGATTTTCTTGGCGTGCTCTACATGGACTCGCGGCGACCTGCGGCGTTTTCAAAACTCGACCGGCAGATTCTTGACGCGCTAGCCGGCGACGCTGCAAGCATTCTCGATAACGCGCGCCTGGTGGAACGCGAACGCGAGCGCCAGCGCCTCGAACAGGAAATCAATATTGCGCGCGACATCCAGCAGGCTTTATTGCCGCGCGACTTCCGCGAATTTCCGCATCTCGCGGTCTCGGGCATAAATTTTCCCTGTCTCTCGGTGGGCGGTGATTATTTCGATGTATTCCCACTCTCCGATCGGCGCACCGCGTTCCTCTTGGCCGATGTATCTGGAAAAGGATTAGGAGCCGCGCTGCTCACCACCATGTTGCAGGGAGCGCTCTCTGGAATGACCCTCGGTACCGACCCCGCGCGTGTCTTCAATCACGTAAATAAATTTCTGTGCAGCCATAGCGAAGTGGGACGTTACGCCACGATGTTTTTCGGCATTCTGGATGAGGATGGGCGAGTCGATTACATCAACGCCGGTCACCCGTCTCCATTTCTGATTCGTCACGGTGTCGCGGAAGAACCGTTTACGGAAGGCTCGTATCCTGTTGGCTTGGTTCCTGAGGCGGAATATGTCACGGCCACCGTCAAACTCGAGCCCGGGGACACCTTGATCCTGTTCAGCGACGGCGTCACCGAAGCAATGGATCCCAGCGAAGAGCTCTACGGTGTGCCGCGGCTGCGCGAAGTCCTCACCGGGCAGTCTGAGTGTGCATTGGAAAAATTGCAAAAGTCGATATTGGAATCCGTGGAAAATTTTGCGAAAGGCGCGCATCAGGCCGACGATTTAACACTGCTGATTGTCAGATACCGCTCGACGCCGGCCGTGGCCATGACGGAAACGGATTTATCGTCGTCGTCCTCCAGTGTTCCGAAATCGACGGTAACACCTCCCAGCCCCGGCGGTAATCCTGTTGGGGAATTGAAAGCCGCTGTCGGCGCCGGTGCCACCTCCGGCTCCGTCGCTTCTCATTCGTCCCCCTCCAATATTGCCGCCAGTCCGGACAAGTCCGGTTCCGCCGTTGAAACCATCGGCCCGGCAGCCATCAAAAAATAACTCGTTGTACTACGCGTGACTCACGCCGAAGGCTTCCGTTCCAGTTCCGCGCGATCCCAGTTGCCCAGAATTGCTCCCGCCTCGTAAGTGCTCTGGCAAAAATCCAGCAGAGCCTGCTCGGGAGAATTAGCCAGCCGCACATCGTCGTACATCAGAAAAAATTCGCTCTTCTCGCCGTTGTAAAACGCCTTGGCGGGCAACACCTTGTGATCCTTAAAACCCGCGGGTTCCGGAGCGGCATACGCGTAAAACGCTGCATCCTTCACAATCTCGCCGTCCCCCGGCCAGAATCCATGGCTGATCACTTCGTGCGAGTACGCCTCCCTGGTTATCGGGTCCACGCCCGGGCGTTCCGGTCCTTGCCTGCCCGAAAAACGCGTCACCGCCAAATCAAAGCTGCCCCAGAAAAAATGTACCGGGCTTACCTTGCCGATAAATCGCGAGCGAAATTCCTTCAGCACGGTGTCCACGCTCACCAGGATCCGCCAGAAACGATGCGCATACTCGCTGTCGTAAGAGGCGTGAGTTTCATCCAGATTGAAGCGCACCGGACGCGGTACTTCCACAGGCATGGACCAAACTTTCACGTCGATTCCCAGCGAATGCAGCGCGGCCAGCAGCTCAAAATAAAATTCTGCCACAGTGCGGGGCTGTAGCCGGAACGATCTGATGTCGCCAAGGCTGGTCGCGATTTCCAGGTTATGCGTTATGAAATCGAAATTAATCTCGAACGTGCCCTTAGCGTACGGCATCGGCGAGGTCGTCAAGCCCCGCGAAGTCACATACAGCGCGATTCCCCAAAAATGATTGATGGGCGGGCTAAGCGCCAGGCGAATTTTTCCGACGATCTGCGTCCACATGTGCAAAGTAGCGTAGGTGTCTTTCCATTCGGCAAGCGGAAGCGCCGGCCACCGTTCTGATTGCTCCATTGGGACACTCCGAAAGGCGCGCTACATCGGGCGCCAATTTTCGGCTCCCAGCATCTTCGATTTCCCGCCTCAATTCAATGGACCATTCTCCGCCACTGTACTTTTGTTGGTCTTTCGGACAGTGGTCGTTCCCAAAACCACCGATCATACTTGTACCAAGATGGAGAAAATCGTGCTTCGTCAGGCTAGATTGTTGGGTCTTGCCGCCTCGCTTTGGTTGGGCGGGTGCGCCGCCACCGGTAAAACGAACTCTACTGAACCCCCGCCAAAACCTTCGGCGGGCGTGGTTGTAACCATAACGCCGATGACGGCTGGCGTGCGCGCCGCCGCCTCGCAGCAATTTATGGCCACCGTGACAGGTACGAGCAACTCCGGCGTAACCTGGTCCATAAACGGAGTAGCCGGAGGTACTTCAAGCACCGGCATAATCAATTCCGCCGGACAATATGCCGCGCCGCAAACGCTTCCGAGTCCCAGCACCGTCACCGTTGCCGCCACGAGCCTCGCCGATTCAACCGCCAAAGCCACCGCCGCCGTCACGCTCCTTAATCCCACTCCCATTTTGAACAACATTTCTCCGTCGACAATAAACGGCGGCAGCTTCACGCTGACCATTACCGGGAGCAACTTCGTGAACGGTGCGCAAGTTTCTCTCGCGGCGACTCCACTGAGCACCACGTTTGTAAGCGCCACCCAACTGACGGCCACCGGCAGTCAGACAACCTCCGGCACCTACGCCGTAACCGTCAGCAATCCCAATCCCGGCGCAAGTAGTTCCTCTGGTGTAAATCTGGTCGTCAATGGCAGCACCCAAGCCAGCGCCTGTAGCGGAATGAGCGTCGGGCCGGGCGCAAGCCTGAATGGCTTCGTTCCCTTCCCCGCGAATAATCTTTGGAACGAAAATATTTCCGTCGCTGCTGTGGACCCCAATTCGACCGCCATCATCAACTTCATTGGTGCGTCGATTGGCATGCATGCCGATTTTGGCTCCGGACTTTTCAGCGGAAGCTCCATCGGCATTCCGTACGCTGTCGTAGGAGCGCAACAAGCGCCGGTGAATGTGACTTTCAACGCCTATGGAGATGAGAGCGATCCCGGCCCCATGCCCATTCCGGCGAATGCCCAAATCGAGGGCGCTCCCAATCCCGGCGATCAGCACGTGTTGGTGCTCGACAATGCCAACTGCTGGCTGTACGAGTTGTTCGGCTCGAGCGTGAACAACGATGGGAGCTGGACCGCGGCATCGGCGTCCGTATGGGCTTTGCAGAATTACAATCAGCGGCCGCTGACGTGGACCTCCGCCGACGCGGCCGGCCTACCGATTTTCCCGGGCCTGGCGCGCTATGACGAAGTAGCCGGCGGTACCATTCACCACGCGCTGCGCTTCACGCTGCAGCATAGCCGCGCAGCATTCGTATTGCCCGCCACGCACTGGGCGGCAAATTCCACAAACGCGAACGCCGCGCCGATGGGAATGCGCCTGCGCTTGAAAGCCAATTTCAACATGTCGTCATACTCCGCCGCCAACCAGGTGATTTTGAAGGCGCTTCAGCAGTACGGAATGATCATGGCCGACAACGGCTCCTCGATGTATCTGAGCGGCGCGCCGGACAGCCACTGGGACAACAACGACCTACATGCGCTGGGTGGAGTAAAAGCCTCCGATTTCGAAGTAGTAAAAATGGACACAATCTACACCGCTGCCAATGTGCCGCAAGGGCAAGCGCCCGGAATCCAAAGCTTCAGTGCCAGCCCCAGCGGACCTGTGCATGCCGGAACGGCGGTAACATTGAGCTGGTCGTCAACGAACGCATCGTATTTCATCGTGTCGCCCCAAGTGGGCGCTGTGCGCGGCAGCAGCGTCAACGTCACGCCTGCCGTAACCTCCACATACACGTTGTACGCGACCAACGAGTTCGGACGCACCACCGCCACCGTAACCGTCACCGTGCAGTAGAAACTCCGAGCAACGTATTCGTCAAAAACTTATTTGTTGTGGAAGGCTATGACCCTATAGCTCGCGCAGCGCTTGCGCTACCGGCCTTCGCGCGGCCCGCACTGCCGGCAAGAGCCCGCCGACAAATCCCATCACCAGCGCGAAAATGACCCCCTTCACCAGCAATTCCGGGGTGATCTTGAACGCAAATGCCAGGTGCGAGAACGTCTGCAAGTTCATCGCGCCGGTCGTCAATCCATTGAGTGGCAGCACCACCAGGCATCCCAGCACGCCGCCCACAAAGGCGATCAGCAACGCTTCAATCACAAACGAAATCACCACCGACGGGCCGCCGAATCCCAGGGCGCGCATCGTCGCGATTTCGCGTCCACGCTCGGCCACCGCGGAATACATGGTGTTCAGCGCTCCAAAAATCGCCCCGATGGCCATGATGGACGCAATCAGCCCGCCAAGCACGGTAATCAACGTCGTCAGCCGCGTCGATTGCTTGGAGTAGTAGTCGATCTCTCGCGATACGTCCACGTTCACGCGCGGGTCGGAAACCACGGCATCCTTGAATTGCTGCAGGGCCTGCGGCGAAACAAGATGTACGGTAACGGATTGGAAAAAAGTATCGGGCCGATTGTAGGCCGGACCCAACAAGTGCGCGTCGGCCCAGATCTCCGAATCAAAAGAGCTGCCCCCCGCGTCGAAAACGCCAACTACCTTCCATCGCACGTTTCCCAGGCTGATGGTATTCCCCGCGGTCAGGCCCTGGTAGGAAATGTTGGCATTCTTTCCGACAACGACTTCGTCGATGCCCGGCTGGAACATGCGCCCCTGGACAATTTTCACCTTATTGCGAATTTCCATTACATTTTTAGAAACCCCGCGAACTTGCACGTTCGCGTCCGTGCCCGTGGAGATCAGCGGGATCGGCGCAACCAGTACAACTTCGGCAGTAACCAAAGGCTGCCCGTCAGGTCCTCGCGCGATTCCTGGAGCATCTTGCAGAATCTTGACCGTGTCGATGCCCACGCCGCCGGTCATTTCCGACGTTGCACCCGCGCGCATCACAATCGCATTGTCCGCTGAGCCCGAGGACACCAGGGTAGCCTTGAATCCGCGAGCCAGCGAGAGCATGGCGACAAACACGCCCACGGTACCGGCAATGCCGAGAACCGCGACGATCGCTGAAGTCCAGCGCGCCCTCACGCTGCGCAAATTATAAACAATTGGTATGGCCACTCAGACTCTCCTCAACGCGTCAACCACACGCAGCCGCATCGCGCCGATTCCCGGCAGCAGGCCGCTCGCCACGCCGACAAATACGGCAAACGCCAAACCCAGCCCCAATACGGATGCCGACAAGAGCAATGGAGGAAGCAATCCGTTCAGCGCCGCGCCCACCACCGGAATCGCCAGCACCGCAAGACCAAGCCCGATCAGCCCGCCAATAAGCGCGATCACCAGCGCTTCCGATAAAACAAAAAACAGCACGAAGCGGTCCGGATAACCAATGGCTTTCAACACCGCCAGTTCGCCGGTACGCTCGCGGACCGAGATGGCCATGGTATTCCCGGTGACCAGCAGCAACGTGAAAAACACCACGCCGCCGATGGTCAGAATCAGCAATTCAATATTGCCGAGCTGCTTGGCAAATCCCGCCTGGAACGCGGATTCCGTTTCCGTTTTTGTTTCGGTGGAAGAGTTAGCGAAACCGTTATCGATGGCCGCAGCGACTTGCACGGCATCGTCCGGCGAGTCCAATTTCACTACGTACCATCCGGCCATATCCTTTATGACCGCCGGAATCGTCTCATCGAAATATTTCCATTGCAGCCAGAATTGGCTCTCGTCCCCGCCCGGATGGTCGTTCTTGTAAATTCCGTCGAGATTAAATTCCCACGTTTTGGTGGGGCCGTACAACGCGTTCTTAATCGGAATGCGATCGCCGATTTTCCAGCCAAAACGCTTGGCCAGATTGCCTCCCACGACCACTCCCTGGCGATCCTTCAAAAAGTTATTCCACTGATCGTCGGGAACGATCATTTCGGTCATGACCTGGCGTTGATTTTCCGGGTCGATCACAAATTGGGGGAAAAAATTCTTCTCGTCCTGATACACGCCCCCGAACCAGTTGTTGTGAGTCACGTACTTGACGCCCTTGATGCGCAAAATTTTGTCGCGGTACGCCAGCGGAATGGTATTGATCAATCCCGCGCGGTTGATAACCACCAGTCGGTCGGCCCCGGCCAGATCGGTGCCCCGGCTGAATGCACTCTTTACCACTGCCAGAAAAGTGAACAGAAACAGCGCCACGGCAAAAGATCCAATGGTCAGGATCAGGCGAATTTTCTTGCGAAAAAGATTGGCTAAAATAAACCGGCTGAATTTCACGCCGCGCCTCCGACCAGGACGCCTTTGCGCTCGCCTTCCACCAGCACGCCCTTTTCCAGGTGCAGAGTGGTATGCGCGCGAGCTGCCACCACTGGGTCGTGCGTCACCATCAACACCGTCTTGCGATACTTGCCGACCAGCTCTTCGATCAACGCCATGATTTCGTCCGCGCTCTTGCGATCCAGGTCACCGGTTGGTTCGTCGCACAGCAAAAACGTAGGATCGGAAACAATGGCGCGCGCAATGGTAACGCGTTGCTCCTGTCCACCCGAAAGCTGCCGGGGATAATGGTTCATGCGATCCGCCAGACCCACCACGCCCAACGCGGTCTCCACATGCTTGCGCCGTTCGGATTTCGAGAGCTTGGTCAGCAGCAGCGGAAGCTCCACGTTTTGAAACGCGGTCAGCACGGGAATCAGGTTGTACATCTGAAAAATGAATCCCACGTGCCGCGCGCGCCACTGTGTCAGCTTGCTGGCCGACATGTGCGTGATTTCATCGCCCGCGACGGTGATGCTTCCCGCGGACGGCACATCCAGGCCGCCCAATAAATTCAGCAGCGTGGTCTTCCCCGAGCCGCTCGGGCCCATGAAGGCCACAAAGTCTGCCTGGTCCACGTCGAGATTCAGCCCCTGCAAAACCTGGATCTCTTCGCCTCCGCGGCGGTACGTCTTGTTCAGCCCTCGCACACGAATGAGGCTGGGGGTATCGGACCGTCCATCTACACGAATCATATTGAGCTCCTACTTTTTAATTTCAACTTTGTCGCCGTCCTGCAAATTGCCCGGACCGCTGACCACCAGAGAATCGCCGGGCGCCACGCCTGCCATCACCGCGACATCCGTGCCACGATCGGTGCCGAGACGCACGGCACGATGCTCCACCTTGCCGTCATGCACCAGGAAAACAAATGAATTGCCTCCATCGCCGCGCACCGCCGACTTTGGGATAAACGTCTTGGGTTCCGGACCCTTGGCCACCGCCGGCGCTTCCGAAAGAAAAGAAACTTTTACCCCCATGTCCGGCAGGATTTTCGGGTCCAGCTTCAGGAAAGAAATTCGAACTTTCACCGTGGCCTTCTGCCGGTCCGCCGTCGGTATGACCGTCCGAACCTTGCACGGAATCTGCCAGTCCGGATACGCATCGAGCACCGCGGTCACCGGCTGATTGGGCTCCACCCGCGCGATGTACGACTCGTTCACATCTACCTCGATCTCGTTGGAGTTCATATCCACAATCGTCGCGATGCCCGTGCGCGTAAACCCGCCTCCAGCCGAAATCGGCGAAACCATCTCGCCCACCTGCGCGTCTTTCGAAACCACGATGCCGTCGAACGGCGCGCGAATCACGGTGTTGTCCACCGCCTGCTGCGCTTCGCTGATGCGCGCATCGGAGCCCAACACCTGATCTTTCGCCAGGTTGACCTTCGCGTTCAGGCTCTCGACAGAAGTGGTGGCGTTATCCAGCGCTTCCTGCGTCTGCACGCCAGCTTTTTGCAGTTGTTCGGCCCGCCCCAGCTGGATCTTGGCGTTTTTCAGCTGCACCACGTAATCCGCGATCCCCGCCTGTGCGGAGTCGCGGTCAGCCTTCGCCGATGCCAATGCTCGCTTGACGTCGGAATCATCGAGAGTGGCCAGCAGTTGGCCTTGCTTGACGTGCGTGCCCTCATCGAAAAATACCCCGGTAACCCGGCCGGTAATTTTCGCGGCAATGGTCGCGCGCCGGCGTGGCGTCACGTAGCCGCTGGCGTTCAGCAGCGATTGTCGCTCGCTGGAGTCCGCTTTAACCGCGGTAATTACTTCCACGACGGGCTTCTGGCTGCGAAAGGCAAACGCAGCCGCCCCAATGCCCGCCAAAATCACTAATGGCAGGATGGTGAGCACAATGCGCTTGCCAGACCCACCCCTTTTACGGTGGTCGTCTCCGATGCGCAGGCTGCCCAGGTCGGGTTTGATGGGTTGTGGTGGCGTCGCCATCGGCGGCGCTGCTCCTTGGTTACAAAAATTGCGTATATATGTGGATACGCACGGCTGATGAGAAAGATTACCGGCTAAATCCCGCCATCTTTTACGCTGCGCTTATTGTAACGCGGCTGGACAGTTTTAGGTATGTGCTCGCCGTCCACTCAATTTTTTTGTCGTACAGGAAATGTTTACTTGACATCAGGCAGGACGCCGTTTTATTAAGTAGTTGTAACGCAGGCGTTTTCCGCTCGCTTCTGCGAAGGGATGTGCCGTGCAGCCGACCCGCCGCGATTTCCTGAAACTTACAACTGTTGGTGGTGTAGCCGCCGCCGTTTTTGGATTTGATCTGCAGCCCGCCTATGCTGAGCTTCGCGCGCTGAAGATCGCTCGTGCCAACGAGACTCGCTCCACCTGCCCGTACTGCTCGGTCAGTTGCGGCGTGATCATTTACACCATCGGCGACCGCGCAAAAAACGTTACACCCCAGGTCGTTCACGTGGAAGGCGACCCCGATCATCCCATCAATCGCGGAACGCTGTGCCCCAAGGGCGCTTCGCTGCAACAGGATATTTTGAACGATCGGAGAATTACCAGGCCGCAGGTGCGCCGTCCTGGCTCGGACCACTGGGAAGACATCTCCTGGGATACCGCGCTTGGGGAAATCGCCGAACGAGTGAAGAAGACGCGCGACGAAACGTTCATCGAACAGGACAAGGACGGGAAAACCGTCAACCGCTGCGAGTCCATCGCCTGGACCGGCGGCTGCACCGACACCAACGAATTCAACTATCTCGTGGTAAAGACCATGCGCGCCCTGGGGGTCGTGCACCTGGAAAACCAGGCCAGAGTTTGACACGGCCCTACGGTCTCAAGTTTGGGACCAACGTTTGGCCGGGGCGCAATGACCAATGGCTGGGTCGATATCAAGAACACCGACATGATGCTGATCATGGGCGGTAACCCGGCAGAAAATCATCCCTGCGGTTTCAAGTGGGCCATCGAAGCGAAGCGTAACCGCAACGCCAAGATGATTGTCATCGATCCGCGCTTTACCCGCACCGCTTCCGTCGCCGACGTCTTCGCCCAGATTCGTGCCGGCACCGACATCGCCGTGCTCGGTGGTTTTATCCGTTACGCCATCGAAAATAATCGCATTGCTAAAGACTACCTGCTGAATTACACCAACGCCGCCTTCATCATAAAGGACGGTTTCAAGCTTCCCGACGACGATGGCGTGTTCTCCGGCTTCGACGCCAAGAAACAGAGCTATGACCGCTCCACCTGGAACTACTCGGGCACCGGCGGCGCCAATGCAAAAAACCCTGGAATGCAGACCGGGCAAGGCAGCCTTCCCGCGCCGCTGCCGCCCATGCCGGAGAAGATCGACTTTGACCTGACGTTGCAGAATCCTCGCTGCGTCTATCAGTTGTTGAGCAAACACTATTCGCGCTACACCCCGGAAATGGTGGAGCGCATCACCGGGATTCCGCGCGACCAGTTTTTGAAAGCCGCCGAACTCCTCACCTCCGTCCGTAAAGACGGCGACATGAAAAAGGTCGCCACTATCATCTACGCCGTTGGCTGGACGCATCACTCCTTCGGCACGCAGATCATCCGCACCGCGGCTATCCTGCAATTGATTTTGGGTAA
>JBBSFG010000053.1:0-15332 GCA_038238965.1 Candidatus Acidiferrales bacterium
GCGTCAAAACCTGGCTGCATCCGCACATGCACATGAACTTGCCGCCGATCTGGTGGCTGCGATCGACTTGCTGCTGTGCGGGCAGAGGCAAAACCAGAAGTGGCAGGCTTAGCGCCACGGCCGACACGACGCCGATGAGAACGACGGCGCGCTTAGTCATGGCCTTCGCGCAATGTCGGTGCGGGCGCCAGCGTACGGGCCAGCGAGTTCGCAGGCGACGGTTGAGCCGCGCCGGCCAAAACGAGGACAGCACGACGATTGGGCAAGAGTGCGACCAGCGTGCCTAAAACGACCACCACGCCGCCGAACCAGATACATTTCACGAGCGGATTCAAATACACGTGAACGACAGGAGCTTGCGTCTCCGGGTTTTGACCGGCATATACAACGTAGAGATCCTGCTTCAGCGTGGAATAAATGGCCACCATGGTGCCGGAAGCCTGGTTCGCCGGGAAAACACGGCGCTCAGGATACAGCATCATGACCGGCCTGTTGTTGCGGGAGACTTCGATGATCATGCGCTCGGCGGTGTAGTTCTTTTCCTGCTTGGTGTCGAAGTTCTGGAGCAGCAGCGCGTATGGACCGATTTGCATGCTGGAGCCGATCTGCATGTCTTTTTGTACGTCGCGATTGAACGCCGCGCCCGCGAGGCCGATAAAAATCAGCACCATGCCCATGTGCACGATGTAGCCGCCGTAGCGGCGAGTATTGCGCATGGTGAGATCCACTGCGGAAGCCAGAAACGAAGCGCCGGAACGAGCCCGGATGACTCTTGCGCCGCGATAAAACTCCATTGTAATTGTGGACGCCACGAAAACGCAGAGAATCAGGCAGACCAGCGAATAAAAGCCCCGCACGCCCAAAGTGAACGCGATAGCGCCGCCAACCAGGCCGGTCAGCAAAGGCCAGCCAAAATTACGCTTGAGGCTGTCGAGCGAAGTCTTGCGCCAGGCCAGCAGCGGCCCCACCCCGGTCAGAAACAGCAGCAACAACCCGATGGGGATGTTCACCTTGTTGAAAAATGGAGTGCCCACGCTGATTCTGTCGCCGGTAAACCACTCGGAGAACACCGGAAAGAGCGTTCCGGACAATACGGCGACGCACGAGACCAGCAGAATCAAATTATTGAACAGGAAACTCGATTCGCGCGACACGATGGAGTCCAACTGATTTTCACTCTTGAGATAATCGCGGTTCTTAAAATAGGCCGCCAGGCAGACGAGCAGAATAACGGCAAGAAATCCCACGAACCAGCCGCCAATGTTGGAACTGGCAAACGCGTGCACCGAGCTGACCACCCCGCTGCGCGTGAGAAACGTTCCAAGAATGCAAAGCAGGAAGGTGGTGAAGACCAGCCACACGTTCCACACCTTCATCATGCCGCGTTTTTCCTGCATCATCACGGAGTGCAGAAACGCGGTCCCAGTCAGCCACGGGAGAAGCGAAGCGTTTTCCACCGGATCCCAGGCCCAATACCCGCCCCATCCCAGAACTGCGTAAGCCCAATGCGCGCCCAGCAAGATACCGGCAGTCTGGAATCCCCAGGCGATCATGGTCCACTTGCGCGTGAGGTGAATCCACTTTTCACCGGGATAGCGCGCCAGCAACGCACCCAAAGCAAACGCGAACGGAATGGTGAATCCCGTGTAGCCGGAATAAAGATTCGGCGGATGGATAACCATTTCCGGGTACTGGAGCAAAGGGTTCAGGCCGTTGCCGTCCGCACGCGAGATCAAATCCATCGCCCCGTGCGCTCCGGGAATACCGAGAGCTTTGAACGGGCTGGCCACAAAGTTATTCAAGGTGAGGAAGAAAATCTGCACGCCGGCAAGTACCACGCCCACATAGGGCATCAGCTCGCCGTTCTTGTGCCGGTAGGCCATCAAGACAGAAAAAACATACACAGCCAGCAGGAAGCTCCAGAAAAGTAGCGAGCCTTCCTGGCCGGACCACAACGCCGCAACTTTGTAGAAGGCGGAGAGGCTGCGATTGCTGTGCGAGACGACGTAGGCGCTGGAAAAATTGTCGCTGAAGAAAAGATATTCGAGGCTGAGGGTGGCGAGGAAAATCAGGCCGCAGGTGGCCAGGCCAGCCTGCCGCGCGCTCTTTACCAGCAGCGGATGGCGCGTGCGAATCGCGGCGATCCCGCCGACGAATGCATACACGGCGCAGACAAATGCCAGAACCAGCGCAAAAGAGCCAAATACATCCACGAAGTCCCCACTTCCTCCGCCGAACGGCCGGGAGTTTTACATCGTGCTGCGCGACGCAGCCGGCGCCGGTACCGCAGTGCCGCCGGGCGCGGATTCATATTTCGAAGCGCATTTTGCCTGCACGTGATCGGCGATAAAACGGCCGTCCGGAGCGGGCCGGCCCTCGACCAGCGCCTGCGCCTTATCCACGAAAGTATCCGGCAAAGGTTCCGTGCCGCTATAACTTACGGGCATCGACTTCCCTTCCCCCTGCAGTACAAATTCCACGCGTCCGGGCAGACGATGAATGCTGCCGGGTTCTACGGTACCGCCAACGCGCATGCGGCGGTTCAAGGAAGCGCCGTGAAGCGTCTGAAGCTCGGCGATGGTGTGGTAATAGGTTTTGCTTTCGCCGTAGCCGAGCCACGCGAGAAAGCCAAGCGAAATCACAATCACGCCGATACCAACGCCAAATTTCGCTTGTTTTCGCACAGGCCACCCCGAACGGCGCCGTCCCAAACCAGTCGATTCTATCACAGCTGAAAATTTCTTTTCGCGCTCCGGGCAGGGCAAAAATTAGCCTGTCCTGCGGTACTAAGGCCCGCGATGGACTTTTAGCGCGCTGCGGGCACTGCGATTGCTCCGTGCAGGCGGCTCACGGTGTAAGCTTGCTCAACGGCATTGGAATTATCCAGTGCGTAGGCGCGTCCTTCATCGAGCACCAGTTCGCATCCTAACTGCGCTGCCCCAAACTTTGGGATCAGAGCGGACAGCGAGCCGGAAATAAGCGCCAGCCGCTTAGGCTTAAGAGACCGGCGGACCCTGGTGAACAGGGCGGAGAGGCGGGCTTCGATGGCCGCCAATTCCGAGGCGGCGCCTGCGGCGACGGAGTCCAATGGGCATTCCAGGACATGCGTCAGAAATAGCCCGCGGCGCTGAAATTCCGAATGTATCGCCTCGGCAGACTTGTTTTGCGTAGCGATTCCCGCGGCGGCAAAAAAATGAGCCGCTTCCCCAGTGTGCGTTTCGCCGGGCGAATAGAAAAATTCCTCGTCACGGGTGGGGGAAACGGCGCCGAGCAAGAGCGTATGAAGATGAATGGGCCGGTAGCGCGTTGCCCATTCCAGCCGCTGCAACCGGCGCGCGATATGTTCGGGCGAAGCGGGCCGCCCGCAGCCGTCGCACAAAATCGGTGAGGGGTCATGCATCGCTGTTAGCAATGTAATGCAGCGGCAAAGCAAGAGCAAACTGGAGATCGAGGATTAAGAAGAAACGGGAGAGTCCGAAGGCAGTTTGGCGCGCAGGCACCACTTTAATTCCTGGCTCAGCTCGGTGATATCCATGCCGCCCATCACGATAAATTTGCAGCTCAACATTTCGCGGGGTTCGTCGTCGTCGGGAAGCTGGCAGGAGACGCGACAATACTGGCAATCCTGATTCCAGCAAAAGCGTCCGTAAGGAATAGTCTCCGGACTGATGAACTGAAAACAACGCAGCAGAGAATTCCGCTCCGGGACCTGGAATTTCTTTCCCAGCACGGTAATCTGCACGAGCTTTTCGTAGGGGCGGAACGGGTCCGACATGACGCTGCTGCCTCCGCGCGCGGGCCCGGAATTTCGACGGAGCCGAACACCCTTTTAGAGTAGCCCCGGGGCGGAAAGCCAACAACCAGAGGTATTCGAAGAGTTGCGAAAATGCCACCCGTGCCGGGCGGCCGAGGCTAGCGAGGCGAGCTTCAATTGCCTAGTTCAAAGAACTGGCCCATCTTGCGAAATTTTTCGTAGCGCGCGGCGAGCAGCTCTTTCTGGGGCTGCTGCACCAGCATCAGCAACTGGCGATCGAGCACTTCCTCAAGCAGACGGCTGGCGGCTTCCGCGTCGGTGTGCGCTCCGCCTTCGGGCTCCGGAACGATTTCATCGACGATGCCCAGTTCTTTCAGGTCCTTGGCGGTGATCTTCAACGCGACCGCCGCGGTTTCGGCTTTAGTGGAATCCCTCCACATGATGGCCGCGCAGCCTTCCGGAGAAATCACCGAGTAAAAACTGTTTTCCAGGATATTCACGCAGTCGCCGATAGCAACAGCCAGCGCGCCGCCCGACCCGCCTTCCCCGGTGATGGTAACGATGATGGGCACCGGCAGCCGCGACATTTCGCGGAGATTGCGCGCGATGGCTTCCGCCTGGCCGCGTTCTTCGGCGTCAATGCCCGGATAAGCCCCGGGCGTATCGATGAAGGTGAAAATCGGCCGGCCGAATTTCGCGGCCAGCTGCATGACCCGCAGCGCTTTGCGATAGCCCTCGGGTTTGGGTTGGCCGAAATTTCTCTGCACGCGCTGTTTGGTGTCGCGGCCTTTCTGGTGGCCGATGACGGCTACGGGCCGGCCGTGAAATTTTGCCAAGCCGGTGACCAAGGCTTTGTCGTCGCCATAATTGCGATCGCCGTGCAGCTCGATGAAGTCGGTGAAAAGCATGCCGATAATGTCCAGAGTGTATGGCCGATTCTGGTGGCGGGCAATCTGCGCGCGTTGCCAGGGCCCCAGGTGCGCGTAGAATTCGCGGCGCAGTTCGGAAACCTCCTTACTGACCCGTTCGAATTCAGCGTCGGCGGCCTTATTGCCGGCCAGTTGGCGCAGGTCTTCCACGTCTTTTTCCAGGCGCTCGATTTCCTTCTGGCGCTCGTTGGCGCTGGGCTTGGATTTATTCTTGTCTTTGTCTTTGTCCTTGCCGTTTTTGGCGCTCATGCCGTGGCTGCCATCTCTATAGCGCGATCGCCGCAAATCTGACGCACCGCTTCAGCCAACTCGGGATTGGAGCGCACTCGCTGCTGAGCCTGCAACAGCGCGACGGAGCCGTCCGGCGAACGCAGCTCGAACACCACCGTACAATTGCCCGGAAAATTGGTGAATAAAGTCTCCAGTCGGTCAAGAACGTCCTGGCTCATGGACTGGACTTCCAGACGCACGCGAAATTCCTGGACCGCCGCACGTTCGGCGACATCTTCAAGACGGCGAGCCTCTTGCAGCGAGAGTCGTGTTCCAGCCTCTTCGATCTGCACGCGGGCTTTGAGCAGCAACGGCACGCCGGGTTTCAACATGCCTTCGAGGCGCGTGTACGCTTCGGGAAACACCAGCAATTCCTGCACACCGGTCATGTCCTGCAAAGTAAAAATTCCCCAGCGCGCGCCTTTTCTGCTGCGCATGGCGCGGATGCCGACGATCAGCGCGGCGACGGTAATGTCTTTACCGTTGCGCTGCCCTTCCACCTGATCGAGGGTCAGCGCTTTCAGTTCCTGCAGGCGCGACGCGAAGCGCGCCAGCGGATGCCCGGAGACATAGAACCCCAGCACGGCGTATTCACCGGTAAGGCGATCTTCTTCGCTCCACGGCGCTGCGTCTCGCAGCTCAAACAAAATCGGTGCAGGCGCAGCGGCGCCGCCGAACAAGCCATGCTGGCCGGACTCGCGAGCGCGCGCCACACGTTGCAAGGCGTTCACCGCGTCGTCCACGGAGGCCAGCATGCCTTCGCGCGGACCCAGCGAATCCATCGCGCCAGACTTGATGAGGCTCTCAAACACGCGTTTGTTGAGGAAGCGCGGTTCGATGCGCTCGCAAAAAGCATAGAGCGAGCGGAATTCGCCCGCCGCCAGCCGCGATTCGCGAATGGCCTTGGCGGTGTTCTCTCCCACATTTTTAATGGCCGCCAGTCCGAAGCGGATCGCTTCATTGACCGGCGTAAAATACAAATCGCTTTCGTTGACGTCCGGCGGAAGGATGGAGATCCCCATGCCGCGCGCTTCATTAATGTATTTCACCGTTTTGTCGGTGTTACCCGCGTCGGAAGTGAGTAGCGCGGCCATGAACTCCACGGGATAGTGCACCTTGAGGTACGCGGTTTGATACGCGAGCAGTGCGTAAGCGCAGGAATGCGATTTATTGAACCCGTAGCCCGCAAATTCTTCCATCAGGTTGAAAATGCGATCCGCTTTTTTCTCCGGCACCTTGTTGACCGCGCAGCCGGCCATGAACTTGGCGCGTTGCGCCGCCATTTCTTCCTTTTTCTTTTTGCCCATGGCGCGGCGGAGAATGTCGGCTTCACCGAGTGAAAAACTCGCCAAGCGATTGGCAATCTGCATAACCTGTTCCTGGTACAGAATTACGCCGTAGGTTTCTTCCAGAATGTCCTGCAGTTGCGGCAATTCGTAACTGACCTTAGTCTTGCCGTGCTTACGGTTGATGAAATCGTCGATCATGCCGCCCTGAATAGGCCCGGGACGGTACAGGGCGTTGAGCGCGGTGAGGTCTTCGATACGCGTGGGCTGGTAGCGGCGCAGAATGTCGCGCATTCCGTGCGATTCAAACTGGAAGATGGCGGTGGTGTCGCCGCGCGCAAAAAGTTTATAAGTGTCGGCGTCGTCCAGCGCCAGGTTATCGATGTCAACTTTGGCGCCGCGGTTCTGTTCAATCATGGCCACCGTGTCGTGCAGCACGGTCAGCGTGGTCAGCCCGAGAAAATCCATTTTAAGCAGGCCGATGCGCTCTAGATCGTTCATGTCGTATTGCGTCGTGATTTCGTCGCGGCTGGTCTTGTAAATCGGCACGATGTCGGTGAGCGGCCGCGCGGAAATCACCACGCCGGCGGCATGCGTGGAAGCGTGGCGGGCCAACCCTTCCAGGCGTAGCGCAACGGCCATCAAATCTTTCAAACGTTCATCGGCATTGATCGCCGCTTTCAACATGGGCGCCTGTTCCAGGGCGTCTTTCAGCTCAATGCCCAGCGTGGTGGGAATAAGCTTCGCGAGCCGATCGACTTCCATATAGGGAATATCCATGGCGCGGCCCACGTCTTTCACTGCCGCTTTGGCTGCCATGGTTCCAAAGGTGATGATCTGCGAAACATTTTCGCGGCCATACTTTTGGGTGACGTACTCGATTACTTCGCCGCGGCGTCGCATGCAGAAGTCGATGTCGATATCGGGCATGGACACGCGCTCGGGATTCAGAAAGCGTTCGAAGATCAGGTTGTACTGCAGGGGATCGACATCCGTAATGCGCAACGCATAGCTGACCAGGCTGCCCGCTGCAGATCCGCGCCCCGGCCCGACTGGAACACTCTGCCCTCGGGCGTAGTGAATGAAATCCCACACGATCAGAAAGTAGCCCTCGTAGCGCATCTTCTGAATCATTTCGATTTCAGAAGTGAGCCTGCGCTCGTACTCGGCCAGACTCTGGCGCAGCAAGCCTTGCTTGGCGAGGCGCTCCAGCGCGGGAACGCGCGTCGCGAACCCCTCCCGCACCACCATTTCGAAATAGCTGCCCGCCGTGTGACCTTCCGGAACTTTGAACTCCGGAAAAGGATTCTGCACGCGTTCGATCTTTACGTTGCAACGCGCGGCGATATCCACCGTGCGGCTCAAGGCTTCGGGCAATTCGCCAAATACCCGGGCCATTTCGGCGGCAGTCTTGAAATAAAACTGGTCGGTGGCAAATTTCATGCGATGCGTATCGGCCACGGTCTTGCCCGTCTGGATGCACAGCAGCACGTCCTGGGAGTGCGCGTCTTCGTGGTGAAGATAATGACAATCGTTCGTAGCCACCAGCGGAATACCGGATTCCTTCGACAGGCGCACCAGGTGGGGGTTCACCGTCTTTTCGATGTTCAGCCCCTGGTCCTGAATCTCCAGGAAAAAATTCCCTTTGCCGAATACGTCGCGGAGGCGATAGGCATTCTCACGCGCCTGATCGTATCTTTCTTCCACCACCGCTTCGGTAACCACTCCGCGCAGGCACGCGGAGAGCGCTATCAATCCTTTGCTGTGTTTCGCCAGCAGGTCGTAATCGATGCGCGGCCGGTAGTAAAAGCCTTCCAGGAAACCGGCGGAAACCAGTTTGATCAGGTTCTGGTAGCCTTCCAGGGACTCGCAAAGCAGCACCAGGTGATTGCTGCCGCGGCCGGCGGGCTCGCCCTCTGCGCGTTCCTGGGCGCTGGCGCCATTTGTTTTTTCTCCGCGATCGTGGCGGCTGCCCTTCGCAACATACACTTCGCAGCCGATGATGGGCTTGACGTTGCGGGTGGACGCTTCGTTAAAGAAATTCGCCGCGGCAAACAGGTTTCCGTGGTCGGTGATGGCCACGGCGGGCATCTTCTGGCGCGAAGCCTCATCAAGCAATTCGCCGGTTTCACACGCGCCATCGAGCAGACTGAAATCCGTGTGCACGTGCAGATGAACAAATTCAGGCTGGCCCATGAACCTCGATTCTAAATCTCCGCGCCGATAATTGCGACTCGCAATATCGATTTCCTCAGGAGAAAACTTTTCCCGCGCTACTTGCGGTGCTGACTCTTTTTTGCCGGTGCGCGCCGGGCTGCAGCAGCGTGTTTGTGTGCCGCCTTGGACGGACTTTTTTCAGCAGCACCCTTGACCGCCGCAGCCGCCTTTCCGGCTTTCTTCGATTCCGCTTTGGCTGCGGCGTGCTTTTCTCTCGCGGCGCTGCCAACCGCCAGCGCTGCCTCCGATTTCTCCGCGCCCTTGGGTTTCTTTTCCTTTTCTTTCTTTTTCGGCTGTTCCTTGATGCCGGAAAGCTTGCGCAGGATTTTCTCGCGCTCTTCGGGCGTCTTGCCGCGCCCGGTAAGCTGCATGGCGAACACTTGCTGCACGATGTCGTCAAACTTCGCGCCGGCGGGCATCCCCAAGGTGGTCAATTCGCTGGCCGCCTGCGGAAGCCCGGATCGAATGGGCCGCCACTTGTTCAGGTAAGCGCGTATTTTGGAAACCGCGCCGGAATTTCCCGATTCAGCCATGGTGTACGCGATCTGGTCAAGCGGCAGCTTCTCCAGGAACTTGTACGCATCAATGGGAGCGTTCATTTTCTTGCCGGTAAGTTCCTTCGCCGAACCGGTCGCAACTTTGTCGAAATTTAGAATCTCCTGAGCCTCAGCGGTGCGATAGCCGGCCTTGGACAGCAGCGTGCTCTGCTCGCGGTCTTTCAAGCGCGCCATGATGCCCAGCAGCATGGGAGTGGCGAGGCGCGGGCGCAGGCCCGCGGTGAAAAGATCTTCGCGAACATTGGCCAGGCGAGTGATGGAATCGTACCCCGGACGCTTCTTGGCCAGCACTGGGCTGACGGCCTCGAGTAGATCGTGATCTTCCCAGGCTTTCAATACCACGCTGGGCCGCTCTTCGCGAGCCAGCGCGCGAAGCTCCGCGCCCGCATCTTCGGGCGTGATGGTGGCGGGCAATTCCCGTTCGACGGCCAGATCAAACCATTCCTGGGTGCGCGCTTCAATCTTGAAGCCCATCCTCGCAGCAAAACGAAGCACACGAAGCAGCCGCACCGGCTGGTTGGTGAACGCATGAATGGTCAGCGCGCGAACTTCGGCGCGTTCGATATCCGAGAGCCCATTGGTGGGGTCGAGAAGCAGTCCGCGCGACGCCGAGTTCAGGGAGATCGCCACGGCGTTCAGAGAGAAATCGCGCCGGCGCAAATCCTCCATGATGGTGGACCAGCGCACTTCCGGGCGCGTCCCTGGACGCACGTAGTGGTCGTCGCGAGCGGCGGAAATGCTGCCTTCCACATCGCCGCCAAAAAGCAGCTCGATATGGCGGAACTTATCGTCTTCCACCAGGACTTTGGCGCCGCCTTTTTCCAGCTCGCGCGCTATTTTTGCTGGATTGCCTTCCACCGTGAAATCCAGATCGCGCAGCGACGCGCCGGTGACCAGGTCGCGCACCGTGCCGCCGGTAAGGTACACGTTGAAACTCATGGCGGCGGAAAGTTCCTGCACGCGCGTGAGCACCGCGCGTTGTTCCGGCGAAAGCCGGCTTTCGAGCAAAAACATATAATCTGGCATTGCGCTCCTTCTGGTTCAGGGTGTTCGCGCGAAATCCGCGAAGGCACCCGCGATAACTAGTAAGACCTGACGCTACAACGCTCCTGCCCCCGACGTGTACGCGTCATGCGCGGGGATGATGCGCTTTGTAAATCTGCTTCAACCGCTCTTCTACAACGTGGGTGTAAATCTGCGTAGTGGAGATATCCGCGTGCCCCAGCATCATCTGCACCGACCGCAGGTCCGCGCCGCGCTCCAGCAGATGCGTCGCGAAACTGTGACGCAGCATATGAGGAGTCAGCGAAACACGCAAACCGGCGCGCTTACCGTAGCCCGACAAAATCTTCCACACCCCTACCCTGCTGAGAGATACGCCCCGGCGGTTCACAAACAGCGTGGGGCTGCCGCGGAGTTTGCCCAGCAGCTTGGGCCGCGCTTCCCGCAGGTATTTGTCGACCATGGAAAGCGCTTTGCGGCCCACCGGAACGATGCGTTCCTTGTCGCCCTTGCCGATGCAGCGGACGCAACCGACTTTGGCGTCGAGATCGCTGACGCGCAAGCCCACCAGTTCGGAAACGCGCAGGCCAGTGGAGTACAGAACTTCCAGCATGGCGCGGTCGCGTAGTCCCAATGCGGTGCTCGAATCCGGCTGTTCGAGCAGACGTTCCACTTCTTCCAGCCGCAAATAACCCGGCAACGAGCGTCGGATTTTCGGCGACTCCAGGTTGATGGAAGGATCCGCGGCGATCAGCTCCTGCACCTGTGCGAAGCGGAAAAAATTCCGCAGCGTGACCAGGTGACGCGCCACCGTTCGGCTCTCAAGGTTCATGCGGTACAAACCGGCGAGAAAGTCCACCAGGTCGTCGCGGGTAACCCCTTCCAACGCCAGGTCGCGCTTTTTTGTGAAGGCTTCGAACTTGACCAAGTCGCGGCGGTACGCGGAGACGGTATTCGAGGACAACCCTTTCTCGACTTTCACATGCGTCAGGAACGACGTGATAGTGGCCGGAATCTCCATCATGGCTCCGCGAACCCGGCATCGGCGGGGCTTCGCCGGCGCGTGGCAATACCGTAAATCTCTTCCATCTCATGACACCGGAAAACCCACGCGGTGCCAAGGTACAAGCCCGTCGCGCCCAGAATCAGCGCGAGAAAGGTGAGGAGTTGTACCGTAAATCGCGAATGTACGGTGAACGCCGTGTAATGCATTCCCAGCCAGCAGCCCACCCCCATAATTCCGCTGCACAACGCGATCTTCAGAAACGAATTGAGGATTTGCCGCCCGCCGATCTTTCCATAACGCATGCGAAAAATAAAAAAGAGCGCGAAGAAGTCCACGAAGCAGGCGATCGCGGTGGCCAGCGCCGGCCCTCCGTTCTGCACGTAATTAAAGAAATAATTGAGAAAAACGATGTTCAGCACGATATTGAGCACCAGCGACACCGAAGCGACCGCAACGGGCGTGCGTGTATCGTGCGTGGAGTAAAACGCGGGAACGATCAGCTTCACAGAAGCCAATGCCGGCAACCCCACGGCATAACAAAATAATGCCCGGGCCGTAAGCTGGGTGGATGACGCCACAAACTGGCCGTGCTGGAAAAGGACGCGAATGATCGGCTCGCGCAAAATCATCAGTCCCAGAGCCGCCGGAATGGTGATGAATGCCACGATGCGCACGGCGAACGACAGCGTTTTCTTGAGCGACTGATAATCCTTGGCAGCCGCCTGGTGCGACATCATCGGCAGGATGGCGGTGGCCACGGCGATGGCATAGCCGCCGAGAACCAGTTCCATCACGCGATCCGCCAGGTACAGCGCGGTGAGGCTGCCCTGCGGCATTTTCGCTGAGTTCACAAAATAGGTGTCCACGAAAAAATTGATTTGCCCGATGCCGATGCCAAAAAAACGCGGGATCATCAGGCGCGCCACGTTGCGGATCCCGGGATGACTAAAGGAAATGCCGAAATCGAAATGCATGCCTTTCTGCACCAGCGCAGGCACCTGCACCAGAAATTGCAGTGAACCGCCGACGAGTACGCCCACAGCCAGCGAAATTGCCGGACTTTTGAAATAGTGCCAGACCGCGCCAACTGAAAACAATATGATGGCGACGTTCAGAAGTACCGGGGTGGCGGCGGGCAATCCGAAAATGTGGAAGCAGTTCAGGATGCCCATGGCTAGCGCTGCCAGTCCGATGAAAAACAGATAGGGGAAGATGATGCGATTGAGTGCCACCGCTTCGTCCCAGTTCAGGTGCTGGGCGGATGCCGGGATAAATGTGTGGATTACGGCGGGAGAGAAAACCATGCCCAGCACCGTGATGATCGCCAGCACCAAGGCCAGAGTCCAGAACAGGTTGTTGGCAAACTTCCAGACTTCTTTTGGAGATTCCTCTCGCATGTATTTCGCGAAGACCGGAATGAACGAAGCGCTCATCGACCCTTCGCCGACTAAGCGACGGAAAAGATTGGGGATACGGTATGCGAGAATGAAGGAATCGGCGATATGCGACGTGCCCAAAAGCAGCGCATAGCGCTGGTCCCGGACGTATCCGAGAATGCGGCTGAATATCGTAACGATAGAGATAATCGAGGCGGATTTGAGGATCTGCTTCTTTTCGGTCAACGGGCGGCGTCTCCAAGCCTAACCCCAATGAACACAGTAGGTTGACAGGAAAACTTGCTTAACATAACATACATCCACCGGATTTGGCAAATTTTGGCTGTTTTTTCGCGCCGCAAACCTCTGAATCTTGAAAAATCGCGCTCCAACCTCGACGCATAAGAAAGTCGTTGTCGTGCTTGCCGACAAGAAGTCCCAGCGCGGCTATTTGAACCCTTCCCGCCTGGGGCAAAACGGCCCGGTCGATGTGCTCAGTCCCGATGGCGAGCACACCGAAATCCCGCTGGATAAATTGCGCTCCATTTATTTTGTGCGCGAATTTTCGGACGAATTTGAGCCGGAGCGCAAAGCCTTCCTCAGCAGGCCAAAACTCGACGGGCTATGGGTCCGCCTGCGTTACAGCGACGGAGAAACTCTCGAAGGCGTCATTCCCAATGATCTGCTGAATTTGCTCGACAACGGCGTGCAGATCACGCCCCCGGATCTGAATTCGAATACCGAACGCATCTTCGTCCCGCGCGGGGCGCTGCGCGAAATCACCGTGCTGGGAGTCGTAGGCATCGCCCGCCGCAAACCCGCCGCGCCACCCGCCGCAGCACAGCCCCGCCTGTTCAACGAGTAGCCCGCCAGGTTCAGTCGATCTTATCCCTGATTTACTGTTGACCATTTACGACTGCCTATACTTCGCTTTGGTCGCTGTGCGAGACTCCCTCAGAGGTCAGGAGCGTCCGTGATGAAGCTATCGGAAATTGCGCGCAAACTCGGATGTCGCGTTGAAGGCCCATCCGAAACAGATATCACCGGAGTCGCGGGCATCGATCACGCCAAGCCGGGACATATCACCTTTCTGGCCAACAGGCGTTACTTCCCTCTTCTGAAAACGACGGAGGCCTCCGCGGTGCTGCTGCAGGACGGCATTCACGTGGATCGCGCGCCAGGCGCCCCGGCAATTGCGGCGTTGCGCAGCGAAAATCCATATCTGGATTTTGCCCGTGCGATTGAACTCTTCTATGAACCTCCTCGCTACGCACCCGGAATCCACGCCGCCGCGGTGATCGCCAAGACCGCCCGCGTCGGAGAAGGCGCGCACATCGGCCCGTACTGTTTCGTCGACGAAGACGTCGAGATCGGCCGCAACGCCGTGCTGCATAGTTTCGTAACCATTTATCGCGGCGTGAAAATTGGCGACGATTTTTTTGCTCACGCCCATTCCGTGGTGCGCGAATTTTGCACCATTGGCAACCGTGTGCTGCTGCAAAACGGCGTGATCATCGGCTGCGACGGCCTGGGCTTTGCCAAATTGAAAGACGGCAGTTGGTACAAGATGGCGCAGTCAGGCCCTGCGGTGTTGGAAGACGACGTGGAGGTGCAAGCCAACTCTTGCGTAGACCGCGCCACCGTGGGCGAAACGCGTATCGGGCGCGGCGCGAAACTCGATGACATGGTGTTGATCGGCCACGCCTCCAAAGTTGGAAAAAACGCCATGCTCTGCGGCCAGGTGGGCCTCGCGGGGTCAACGCAGATCGGCAACGGCTGCATCCTGGCCGGCCAGGTGGGCTCGTCCGGTCATCTGACGCTCGGTGACAATTCGGTGATCACCGCGAAGAGCGGCATTCCGCGCGATGTGCCGGCAGGTGCCATGCATTCCGGCATTCCCGCGGTCGAAAACAAACTGTGGCTTAAATCGATTGCCGCCCTGTATCGCTTGCCGGAATTGCAAAAACGCGTGTGGGAATTGGAAGCCGAAGTGGAACGAGTCAAGGCGCGCAAGGTTTAACGCGTCGCACAAAATTCACGCCGCGCCCGGAAAACCCACCGGCCGCTGTTCAGGCGGCAGGCCGGCGGCCAGCGCATCGTGCACCAGATCGTTCAGGGTGTCGCGATTTTCCCGTGAAAATGAGGATGGATCGATGGCTGGCAGAAACTCCACCACAATTTCACCGGGACGCAAGACGAGCGATCGCTTCTTCATCAACAGATGCGCTCCCGAGCAAGCCACTGGCACAATGGGCGCACCGGACTTGATGGCCATCACCACCGCGCCTTTTTTGAATTTCTGCAAGCGACCATCCGGGCTGCGCGTGCCTTCGGGATAAATTAAAAACGACTGACCGTCTCGCAAAGCTTCGGTGGCCTTATCGAGGCTAACGACAGCCGAATCGTGCCCCCGCTCCACCGGGATGAAGCCCGCCAGGCTAAAAGCCTGCCCCACGATCGGAAAACGGAACAGCGACTCTTTCAGTAGGATAGCGATGCGCCGCGGAATGGCACCCACCACTGCGGGCGCATCAAGCGTACTGGTGTGATTCGCAACGAAAAGGCAAGCGCATGCCGGAATGCGCTCGGTTCCCGTGATACGCACGCGCACGCCAACCGCCCTTACAAAAAACATCACGCCGCCGATCCCGGCGCGATAAATCGGATCGGGATCGCGCGAAAGCAGCGTGTACAGCAGCAACGGCGGGCCAACCAGCAATATGTACAGGGATAGAAACAAGCCGACGATGATGGTGCGGATCATGAACCAGGAGGCACTCTCTCCAATCGCAGCGCAGTGGTCAAGCGTGAACGCGCAAGTCAGCGGACCTGCCGAGCGGCATGAACCGCTGCGCTGGTCACCCCATGAAGTAAACCCTCGCGGATGCGCCGGGCTTTTTCACTTGCGTGCGCATCTTCCGCCACGTCATAAAAC
>JBBSFG010000054.1:0-15148 GCA_038238965.1 Candidatus Acidiferrales bacterium
CTTGCCGAAGGCTACCGTACGGTCATCAATACGGGGCGGGACGCGGGACAATCCGTACCGCACCTTCACGTTCATCTGCTGGGAGGAAGATCCATGCGTTGGCCCCCCGGCTAAGAGCGGTTGACATGCGAGAGGCGTAAGTTAGAAAAAAAGGGGCGCAGCCGAAATCAGGCAGCGTCCCTTTTTCACACAGGCGACAATCTGTTCGGGCTATTGTGGCGTCAGTGTGATGATGTCGAAGGAAAGGCTGTAACCTGTGCTGGCGGCATTCTTTCCTACCACGGTAAATTTAATCAAGTAACTTCCGGCATTTGAGAAGTTGACGCTGCCGAAATCGCTCTGGGCATAACCTTCGCCGGTGGACAGGAATTCATCCACTGGCGCACCGATGTTGGTGGTATTCACGGCCACCTGCATGATGCCGCGAACCGTGTATTGTTTGTAGGAAACCTTCACATCGTAGATGCCCGGACTTGGCACATTGACGGTGAATGCTACGGTGTCTCCGACGTTGGTGGCATCAAGAATGGTGCCGCTGCCGTCCGGGAAGCCCACGTAGTCGAAGCTCCGAAGCCCAGGACCGGACGTAACGGCGGACGCAGCCAGATCCGTGGTTTGAAAGACCAGCGGAGCCTTGCCGGAGGTTGAATACGTCCAGTTTATGATCTGCTCGGTAGCCAGGCTACCCCCGGTAGCCCCTGTGAACCCTACAAATGCCGTTGTGCCGCCGACGGTGGAAGGGATGTCGATGGGCCAACTGGTAGTGAACGTTTGAGCCGGATTCGTGGCATCGGTAATGGTCATCGTTAGAGTGGTGCCGTCATAGGACATGTGCACCTTGAGGATGTCGCCCGACTGAAGATTCACTCCCCCGCCAATGGATCTGGCTGGAACGGTGGGCGAGGCGCCGTTGGTATACAAGCCCGTGGAGTTCGTCGTTTCGCCGGCATTGTTGTAAATATCAAATTTGACGGCGACGCTGTTGGCGATGCCCGGCGTTAGACCAACGGTGTCAGGGCCGTATCCCAAACCTCCGCCCGCAGGACCGAGAGCGGTGACACCGGCTCTCTGAATGGTAAAGGTAAGTCCATCCGCGATCGGATTGACGATCTGGAAGCTGAAGTCCGTTGTGAAGCTCTGGACATTCACCTGTTGGGCCCAGAAAGCGCTGGCATCTTCGTAGTTTTGGGTGGTGTCGGTCAGCTGCAGACGACTGCCGTTCAATACCGCATTTCCGTTGAGCTGCATTCCGGTAGACGAGAAGCCCGAGCCAAAGCTGACTACGCTGGTGCCGCCGGATCCGCCGCCAGATTGAATCGTAATGATTGAATTGGCTGTGCCGCTGGCGGTCAACCCGCTAGCCACGGCTATGGCCTTGATGGTTGTCGTGGTGATTACGCTGAACGCGCCTGCGTATTTGGTGGACGAAGCAGTTGGCTGGCTTCCGTCCACGGTGTAGTAGATGGCTGCTCCGGACGTTGCGTCGGTAATGGTTGCAGTCTGCGGGCCGGTGAACGTGCCGCTCGCGGGAGAAATGGACGGAGTGGCGGTCGCCCCAGGCGCTTGAATGGTGTACTTGGCGCTGGCCACGGCGCTTGGGGAACTGCCCGAAGCGGTGGCAACGGCGTTAATCGTTTGCGTGGCCGAGACGGTCAACGCACCGGTATATTGTTTTGTCGAGCCCGTTGCGCTGGTTGCCGGTGAAGTGCCGTCGAGGGTGTAGAAAATTGTCGCGCCCGCGGTGCCATCCGTGATCGTAACGGAAGTGGATCCGGTGTACGTACCCGCTCCCGGAGTGAACCCTGGCGTAGAAGTCGAACTGGCAGCTGTCGACGACAACGTCCAGTTGATGATGTCCTGAATCGCGGTCATCCCCCCGGTTGCTCCGGTAAAGCCGACGTAAGCCGTGTTTCCCCCGATTACAGCGGGGATGTTGACCGGCCAGGCTCGGGTGAACGCTCCGTTTACCGTGGGATCGGTGATGGTCATGGTGAGGTTCGTGCCGTCGTAGCTGATCTGCACGTTCAAAGTGTGGCCGCTGTGCAGGTCGATGCCACTGCCGGTCAAGTCCACGAAGGGCGAAGTGGGCGAAGCGCCATTGGTGTACAGGCCGGTGGAATTCACGCCCTCGCCGGCATTGTCATATAGGTCGAATTTGACCGCCACGCTGTTTCGCAGCGGGCCGGAAGAGGAAACCGCAGTGCTGAGATTGTCGGGTCCATATCCTAACCCGCCGCCGGTTGGTCCGATTGCAGACGTGCTATTGCCCTGAATGGCGAAGGTGAATCCGTCCGCAGTGGGATTGGTGCCCGGAGTAACCTGGAAAGTGAAACTGGTACTGAATTTCTGGATATTCAACGGTGAACTGAACCATGCCGATCCCGCGGCACTGGCGGTGCCGGGGGTCAGACGCAATTTCGTTCCATTGAGCGCGGCGCTGCCATTCAGAACCATCGCTCCGGCAGTGAAGCCGCCGCCAAGGTTTACCCCTGTACCGCCGCTCGAATTTATGGTGTAGAGACCGGTGGAGACGGTGCTGTCGAAATAGCCGCTTACGATGGCAATGGCATTGATGGTCTTGGTGGATGTGACAGAAATCGCGCCATTGTACAAGGTGGATGACGCGGTCGGCGTGGAACCATCGGTGGTGTAGTGGATTGCCGCGCCAGATGTTGGCGAAGAAATGGTTACTGACTGGGCGGCCGCAAATGTGCCTGGCCCGGGCGAGAAGATCGGCGCAGTGGCGCGCTGCTCGATGGTGTATGTGCTGGACGCGACGGCGCTGGCCGCCAGTGAAGAAGATTTCGCGATGGCCTTGATTGTTTGTGTACCCGTGACGGTCAACGCACCACTGTATGTTTGCGTGGCGCCGCCAGCCGATGCCGCCGGCGTGCTGCCATCGGTGGTGTAGAAGATCGCCGCACCGGAAGTGGCGTCCTTAATAGTTATATTCTGGGTGCCGAGATAGGTACCGGCAGCCGGGCTGAACGTAGGCGTAGAGGTGGCCTGCTGCGTTCCGCCTCCGCTGCTTAGAAACGACCAGGTTTCGATTTTCTGGCTGGCCGATAGGCTGCCCGTGCCACCTGTGAATCCCACATAAGCAGTATTGCTGCCGATCACCTGAGGAATATTGATAGACCAACTGTGGTTGTAGACCGCTCCGGTCACGCCGTCGGTGATAGACATGGCCAAGGTGGCGCCGTTATAGGTCATATGCACCGAGAAGGTGTCGCCGTCGTGCAGATCGATACCGGAAGTGCTGAGATCGATAAAAGGCACGTCGGGGGACGCACCGTTCTGGAAGATACCGATAGAATCGTCGCCTTCACCATTGTTGCTGTACAAATCGAATTTGATGGCGACACTTTTGGGGATCCCAGCGTATCCCAGGCCACCGCCATTGGCGCCAAGTGCGGTACTTCCGCTATTTTGAATGGTGAAGGTTATGCCATCGGCGTCGGCATTTTCCAATTGAAATGCGAAATCGTCGGTGAAATTGGTGATGTCGACTGGCGTGTTGAACCATGCACTGCCCGCCTGATTGAGCCCACCATTGGTTAATTGAAGGCGGCTATCGTTTAAAACGGTGCTGCCATTAAACGTCACTGAGCCGGGCGCGGAGCTGAAGCCATTGACGAAGCTGATGCCTGCCCCTCCCGCCACGATGGTATACGTCGCGCTGGTGACTGGACTGAGGGTCAATCCAGCAAGGGAGGCCACGGCTTTGATCGTGACCGTGGAGCTGACCGTAATCGCGGAGCCATACACCAGCGTGGAGCCCGTACCTGGAGACGGCGTGCTCCCATCTGTCGTGTAATAAATTTTGGCGCTCGGTGTGCCGCTCGAAATGGTTACCAGTTGCGTGGACCCGAAGGATCCGGACCCTGGAGAAAAAGTGGGCGCGAGAGCCTGGGTCAGCAAATTGTAGGTTTCCGACGACAACGCACTCTGCACAAATCCGGAAGCGCTGGCGATGGCGTTAATCGTCTCGGTACCAGCAACGGTAATGGGGCTGCTATATTTTTGCGAAGAGGTGGTCGGAGTTGAACCGTCGGTGGTGTAGTAAATGGAAGCGCCCGGGGTGCTGTCGGTGATCGTGACGCTAATCGAGCCGGAGAACGACTCACCGCCCGGATTCAGAACTGGCGCCGCGGTTTGCTGGCCGGCGCTCAGAAGTCCGTAAACACTGAGAAGGTTTGCCGTCCCGACATAAACTTTCCCGTTCATGATGGTGGGAACGACGAACTTGGTAGCTATACCGGGATTGTCGCGCGAGGAGTTCTGGTTGCTGCTATACAGCGTATTCGCCACGTTCGTTGCGTTGTGGGCAAGCAGCACCGCCGGACCACTCGATCCGTAGTTGTTCGTCAACACGTCCCAGACGATGCCGTTGCTGTTTCCATTGGAAGTAATCGAGGGCGTAGCGCCAGGAAATCCGGAACTTTCCGACGAGGAAGACGTGGGATTTGGCAGGCCGTTGCCATCCAGATTCCCAAGCCGGCCGTTGACGAAAGAAAAAGCGGTAAGGTTGTCGCCGTTGCCCCAGAAATACAAATTGCCATTCCAATAGGCCGGCGTGCTCCACAGCCCGTTGATTTTGAACGATTGATTGGATTGGCTGGCGTTATTAACGGGAACTTCCTGGACGATATTGTCACTGGAAGAGCTGTACCCGCCCATATTGTCGCGGTCCATCAGATAAATGCGTCCTTCTTTGCCCGCCTGCACCATCAGGTGCGTGTGACCGCCAGCGGTCTGGTCGGGGAGCAACAAGACTCCGCCAGAGGCTACGTCCACGTCTCCGTTGTTCAAGGTGGACTGGTTCAAAGGAGTGAATTGATCGCCTACGTTCATCGTGCCGTTGCTAATGTCCAGACGAATGAAGTCGTCGCCATAACTCATACTGTTGGTATACGGAGGATTGTTGGCGTTGAACGCACCATTCCCTGTTGAAACGAAAAGGCGTCCGCCACCGACAGTATCCGCGGCCAAACCGGCGCCGGACATCCAGATACCCGAGCCCCCACCATTTGCGGTGGAGCAGAACGAGCTGGTTTGCTGGAGAGAAGCGGCGTTATAGGCCAGGATCCAACCGTGCCACGGGCCGTTGTCGCCATGAGCCGCAAATCCGATGTAAACGATACCGTTCAACAACAACAGACCAGGGCGATTGTTCTCCCACTTCGGGTCCCACTTCAGAATGCCGCCGGAGCTGCCGTTTC
The DNA here is from genome assembly GCA_038238965.1 of Candidatus Acidiferrales bacterium. GTDB lineage: Bacteria > Acidobacteriota > Terriglobia > Acidiferrales > UBA7541 > Acidiferrum. Next base: position 5,223 of record JBBSFG010000054.1, read on the forward strand.
CGTTTCCGGATACCTGCGCCGCCAGAGTTACGGGCGAGCCTGATTTCTCGGCGCCGGTCGTGATGTCCAAGGCGTGCAAACGCTGAACGTAGTTCCCACTTTCCTTGGTCTTGCCCACCACATACATCGTATTGGTGGTGGTGTCGATCACGGGAGTGCCGGTAATGCCGACTTCAGGGACGATGTCGCCGGTGCTCACATCGGCGTTTGGCACGGTAGTAGCTCCCGACGGAGCGCCGTGGGCGGAATCCAGCAGAGTGATTTTCCAGAGGGGCGAAGCGTTCGAGCCGCCATTGCTGTCGGCGTCAAAGGCATACACGCTGTCGTGCTCGGTGGCGATAAATACAACGTTGTGCTTGGTGCCGGCCTGCACGGTGCCAGCGCCCATGGTGACGCCCGGCACGAACAAGGGTTGAGCGTAAGCGCGGCCATCGATAGAATACGAAAATAACTTTCCAAAACTGTTGGTATTGACGTTTGCGGGGGTCAGGATCGTTTCATTGCGGTTTTGCCCGGTGCGTCCAATGTCGTTGTGTTGGGTTACTACGCTGGTTTGCGCACGCACTCCCGCGGCGCACAACAGCAGCAAGAGCGCCAGGACCAGCGGGGAACTCTTGCGCGCATTATTGAAAATCCTTTCGCGATGAGAGACTGGTCTTTCGGAAGCATTCCTAGACGCACGTGCTTTGAAAGGGAGTGTAAACAAGGCCTGCATAAATGAGTCTCCGCGTAGCATGAGCGCCCGAAGGAGCCATGCACGTTATGAAATTTGGGTATAAATTATTAGTCTTACAACGCCTGCTGGGGAGGGCGTCTATTGCAAGCAGCCCGCTGGGACATGCGGTGACGCAATAGGAGTATAACCGCGGTTCTTTTTGGTTAACAAGCTCCAAATGCGCTTTGTTGCGATGTTTTTCAGAGATTCAGATTTTTTTCGCTCAGGTTTCTGCTTTATCATGGATTTCGACATTTATCGCGGTGGCGCGCTCGAGCAAAAGACCGGATGGCCCAAAAATGCGTTCCATTAGTACCAATCGCCGCTGGTATCTCCCTAAGTTCCATTTTAGAGCGGGAGTGAAAGGCACCGGATCGAAGAGTAGTCGCCGACTGCGCGGTTTGAGAAAAAGTACCGTTTGGGGCCGGACCGCGCTTGATGTTATCCAACAAACCTTTCGGCGCGTGATGGACGACAATATTCTCGATCTTGCTGCCCAGGTGTCGTTTTATTTCGTTCTTTCCCTGCTGCCATTTCTGATTGTGCTGGCGGCCATCGTCGGATGGCTGCCTTCCACCACGTTGTGGCAATCGTTCGCGCAATGGATCACTGACTACTTTCCCAATCGTTCGCGGCAGGCGGTATTTGAAACGATTCTGGATCTGACCCGCGGCTACACGGGATTCCTTTCATTTGGTCTGTTCGCTGCAATCTGGAGCGCTTCTTCCGGTTTTATGAGCCTGATGGAGGCCTTGAGCGTGGCGTGTTGCGGAAAGGACACGCGCAGCTATTGGAGGAAACGAGCGATCGCGACGGTAGCCACTCTGGTGGCCTCCATGTTCTGCCTGCTGGGTTTCGCGCTGTGGACGGTGGGGCACTGGGCTACTCGGACAATTTTCGCCGAGTTTAAATTTGTGGGCACAGTGCATTTCCGGTGGAGCGTCGTAACCTGGTGGGTGGGCACGCTTTTTCTAATGCTCACCGCTTTGGCGCTGATCAATCATTTTCTGCCCGATGGAAAGCGCTCCTGGCGTTGGCTGACGATTGGTAATGTCTTTACTGTGGTTTCCATCATGATCGTCTCGATGGGATTCAATCTGTTCCTGCGCTACAGTCCCACGGTGCCCCAGGTTTACACCGTACTGGCCGGGTTTGTTCTCCTTATGACCTGGATCTACGCTGCTAATTTGATGATCTTGATTGGCACGGAACTGGATACAGCAATCAGCGATATTGAGCGGAAATAGCCTCGGGCGGTTCACAATTTCCTGCACATTTCTGCATCTAATGTAGAGACCCTTATGCCCGACGCATATAACGTCAATTCCCCCGCCGCGCCGGAAACTTTAGATCCCGGTCTCTTTCATCCCGCCGTTCGCGAGTGGTTTGAGGCCGTTTTTCCCGCGCCGACAAAGCCGCAGCTGTTGGGATGGCCGGCGATCGCCCGTGGCGAGTCCACTTTAATTCTGGCTCCGACGGGGACAGGGAAAACTCTAGCGGCCTTCTTGTGGTGTATCAATCGCCTTATGTTCGCCCCCGCGCCGAGCAAGGAGCGGCGATGCCGGGTACTGTACATTTCCCCGATCAAGGCGCTGGCCGTGGACGTGGAGCGCAATCTGCGGGCTCCCCTGGTGGGTATTGCGCACGCCGCGAAACGGCAAAGCGCGGAATTTCACGAGCCGCTGGTGGCCATTCGAACGGGTGACACGCCGCCCGCAGAACGCGCGCGGTTCCTGCGTCACCCCTCGGACATCCTGATCACCACGCCGGAGTCGCTGTATCTGCTGCTGACTTCGAATGCGCGCGATGCTCTGCGCTCCGTTGAAACTGTGGTCGTCGATGAGATACACGCGCTGGTTCCCAGCAAGCGCGGCACGCACTTGGCGCTTTCGTTGGAGCGGCTGGAACACTTGTGCGGCCGCCGCCTTCAGCGCATTGGGCTCTCTGCTACGCAGCGGCCGCTGGAAGAAGTGGCACGATATTTGGGCGGTGTGGTTGTTGCGGGTTCAAGTGATTCGTCGCCGCTTTCCGGTGCGGGCACCGAGGAAGTGTTGCCGGAACCGGAAACTGTCACCGGCGCGATCATCTACCGCCCGGTCACTGTTATCGACGCGAGCGAGCCCAAGCGGCTCGACCTTCGCGTGGAAATTCCTGTCGAAGACATGACGCGCCTGGATCGGTTGGATCTGTTACCAAGCGGTCCGGCATCGCAAGGCCCGGTGCGGCCATCGATCTGGAGCGCGATCCACCCAAAATTGCTTGAACTGGTGCGCTCGCATCGCTCTACGCTGATTTTTGTAAATAACCGCCGCCTCGCGGAAAGAATTTCGGGCGCGCTGAACGATCTGGCGGGGGAAGTCTTGGTGCGCGCGCATCATGGCAGCGTGGCCGTGGCGCAGCGCAAAGAAATTGAAGACCGGCTGAAATTGGGAACATTGCGGGGGTTGGTGGCTACATCGTCTCTGGAGCTTGGCATTGATATGGGCGCGATCGATCTGGTGGTGCAGATTGAGTCGCCCTATTCGGTGGCCAGCGGGATGCAGCGTGTTGGCCGCGCCAGTCATCACGTCGGCGCGGTTAGCTCCGCGGTCATCTATCCGAAATATCGGGCTGATTTGGTGGCCTGTGCGGCGATCACTCGTGCCATGTACGACGGAAACGTCGAATCCGTGCAATATCCCCGCAATCCGCTCGATGTGCTGGCGCAGCAGATTGTCGCCATGGTAGCGCTGGAGTCGTGGGACGTTGGCGACCTATTCAAAGTAGTGCAATCCGCCGGGCCGTATGCCGGTTTGACGCGCTCCGCATTCGAAAGCGTGCTGGATATGCTTTCCGGCCGCTACCCGTCCGATGAATTTGCGGAGCTGAGGCCGCGGCTCACCTGGGATCGCCTTGCGCATAAATTAGCCACCCGCCAGGGCGCACGACAGGTTTCCGTGATCAATGGCGGTACGATTCCGGATCGCGGCTTGTACGGAGTGTTTCTGGCTGGCGCTGCGAAAGGCGCACGGGTTGGCGAACTCGATGAGGAAATGGTTTTTGAGAGCCGCGCGGGCGACACGATCATTCTTGGCGCGTCGACCTGGCGGATTGAGAATATTTCTCACGACCGCGTGGTGGTTTCTCCGGCTCCGGGCGAGCCTGGCAAAATGCCGTTCTGGCATGGCGATACGGTTGGAAGGCCGGCGGAGTTCGGCGAAAAAATAGGGCGTATGACGCGTGAACTGCTGCGCCTGCCGCGCTCGGTGGCATTTTCCAAATTGGTGGAGCAACACAGCCTGGATAGCAACGCCGCGGAAAACCTGTTGCGGTACCTCGAGGATCAAGTCGCCGCGACGCAGCGCGTTCCGAGCGATGAAGATGTGCTGTTGGAAATTTGTCGCGACGAGCTCGGCGACCGGCGCGTATGCGTGTTGACTCCCTTTGGCAGCCGGGTACATGCGCCGTGGTGCATGGCGGTTACCGCGAAATTGCGCGCGGAGCGCGGCCTGGAAGTCGAGTCCATGTGGTCCGACGACGGCTTCGTGCTGCGCCTTCCCGATAGCGACGCGTCTCTGGAGGTGGAGGATTTTGTACTCTCTCCGGCGGAGCTGAAAGAACTGTTACTACGCCAACTGGGATCCACCTCGTTATTCGCCGCAAAATTTCGGGAAGCCGCATCGCGTGCACTTCTTTTGCCGAAACGCCGACCAGGCATGCGCGCTCCTTTGTGGCAGCAGCGTAAACGAGCGGCCGATTTGCTGGCGGTCGCCGCGCGCTATCCTTCGTTTCCGATTATTCTGGAAACGTATCGCGAGTGTATCCGCGATGTTTTTGATTTGCCTGCGGCAGCGGGAATATTAAGCAAGATTCAACGTGGCGAGATTCGGCTGACGCGCGTGGAGTCCGACAAGCCTTCGCCGTTCGCGGCGGCGCTGCTTTTTTCTTACATCGCCAATTATATCTACGAGGGCGATGCTCCCCTGGCGGAGCGCCGCGCTCAGGCGCTTTCCATCGATCAATCGCAACTGGAAGAGTTGCTGGGCGACACCGATCTGCGCGAACTGCTCGACGCGGCCGCCCTCGACGAAGTGGAAGCGAGGCTGCAAGCTCTCGAGCCGGATTATCAGGCGCGCCACGCCGATGGATTGCACGATCTGCTATTGAAGCTGGGCGATTTGTCCGATGCGGAAATCGCAGCGCGATGCGCCAGCCCCGAAGTTGCTGCCATGGCTGCCGAACTGATCGATGCGCGGCGGGCTGTTCGCGTACGCTTCGCGGGTGAATCGCGCACCATTGCAGTGGAATATGCCGGGCGCTATCGCGACGCATTCGGCACTCCTCTGCCGCCCGGACTCGCCGAAGCTTTTCTTGAAACCGCCGCCGATCCTCTAACGGAAATAATTCGGCGGTATGCACGAACGCACGGCCCATTCACTACTGCCGATATCGCCGCGCGCTACCAATTGCAACCGCCGGTCATCGAGGTCGTGCTGCGGGCTTTAAACTCGCAGGGGAAATTGCTGGAAGGCGAATTCCGTCCCAACGGCCGTCACCGCGAGTGGTGCGACCCCGAAGTTTTACGGCAAATCCGCCGAAAGAGCTTGGCGCGATTGCGCCGTGAAATTGAACCGGTGGAGCAAGCCACCTTCGTGCGATTCTCAACGCGCTGGCAGGGCCTCACTGTTCCGCGCCGTGGTTTGGATGCGCTCCTGGACACTATCGAAGCACTGCAGGGCGCCGCTCTCCTCGCATCGGAGCTTGAGACCGAAATTTTGCCGTCGCGCATCGCGGACTATCAACCCGGCGATCTCGACACGCTGATGGCTGCCGGAGAAGTCACCTGGGTCGGTCTCGAACAAGTTGGCGATCGCAACGGACGGATCGCTTTGTACCTGACCGAAGCATTGCCATTATTGCGATTGCCTCAGGCACCATCCATTAGTGGCGAACCAGGTTCAGGCGCAAGTCCCAACGCAGAGCGCGCGGAGAAAATCGCCGAATTTCTCGGCCGTCAGGGCGCGTCTTTCTTTTCTGAAATTCACGCCGCGTGTGGCGCAGGTTATCCGGGGGACACCATTGATGCGTTGTGGGAGCTGGCGTGGTCGGGCCGCATCACGAACGACACGTTCTATCCTTTGCGTAAGCTCTTGCGCCCGGACGATCGCAAGCGCAAGCGCGAAATGTTCGACGATGAACGCCCGGGTTCGCCCGGTTATTTGCGACGGCTGCGCTCGCGCACCGCAAGCGGGCAGGCGCAGGGGCGCTGGTCGTTGCTGCGGCAGCCCATTACCGCGGCCCTGACGCCGACGCAGTGGAGCGCGAACGTCGCACAACAACTTTTGCAGCGGCACGGCATCGTGATGCGCGAGTCGGCGATTGCGGAAAATATTCCCGGCGGGTACAACACGATTTATCCCGCGTTGAAAACTATGGAAGACAGCGGCTGGGTGCGCCGCGGAATGTTTGTTGCCGGCATGGGCGCGGCGCAATTTGCTATGCCCGCGGCGGTGGATATGTTGCGCAGCTTGCGGGCGGAGCCCGCTTCGCCTGAAGTACTTTCTCTAGCGGCCGCCGATCCCGCCAATCCGTATGGGACATTGATTCCGTGGCCGAGAATTGCCGGAGAAACCGAGGAAGCGGCAACGCGCCACGCCATGGCGCGGACCAGCGGCGCTATCGTGATACTCGTCAATGGTCAACTCGCCGCCTTCTTGCGCCGCCGCAATCCATCGGTGCGCGTTTTCTTGCCGGAGGCCGAGCCGGAGCGCAGCCAGTTCTCGCGCGAGCTAGCTAAAAAATTGGCGCAGCTGGCCATCCGGCGCCTGAACCTCCGCCAAGGCCTTTTGATAGGCGAGATCAACGATGCGCCTTCGCGGGAACATTTTCTCGCTTCGCATCTTGTGGACGCCGGGTTCGTGAATACCGTCCTGGGTTATCAAATGCGCCGCACCAGGCCGTTGCTGGCTTCTGAAAATACAATTTTGGAAATCGAAGACGACGATTCGCCGGGCATTCAGGAAAGCGCCTGACATGCCTGAGGGCGATACCATTTTTCGTGCCGCGCGCACTCTAAACCTGGCGCTGGGCGGGCAAACCGTTACGTCGTTCGAATCTGTTCTACCGCATCTCTCCCGCGTGGACGTGGACCGGGGAGTCGTCGGCAGGACCATCGAGAAAGTAGAAGCGCGCGGCAAATGGCTGCTCATGTATTTTTCGAACGACCTGATTCTTCTCTCTCACATGCTGATGAGCGGCAGTTGGCATATTTACCGGCCGGGTGAAACATGGAAACGCAGCCGCTATGGCATGCGCATCCTGCTTGGTACCCCCAAAATTCTGGCGGTTGCCTTTAACGTGCCGGTCGCCGAATTTCACACCGCTGAAACCCTCGGTCGCCGCGCGGGCTTTAATTCCATAGGCCCTTCCGCGCTGACAAAACAGTTTGATGAGGCGGAGATAATTTCGCGACTGAGGGCTAGACCGGAACTGGAAATCGGTGTCAGCTTGTTGACGCAATCGCTGCTCGCCGGTATCGGCAACGTTTTCAAATCCGAGATTTGTTTTGTGTGCGCGATAAATCCATTTCGGCCAGTTGCGACGCTCACCGACGAGGATCTCAAATGCATCGTGTCGACGGCGCGGCGGCTGATGCTGGCAAATGTTACGGAAACTTCTGGCGATGGAATCGTTACGTACTCTCCCATGCGCCGAACGACCGGGCGCGCAAATCCGTCGGAACGTTTGTGGGTTTACAGGCGCACGGGGGAAGCGTGCCGCCGCTGCGGCGCTGCAATCTCTTCGCGCAAGCAGGGAATCGATGCGCGCACTTCCTTTTGGTGTCCGCAATGCCAGCCCATGGGAGCAAAGCGCGCCAGCGCTTAGAGGATGCGCCGCTTCGTCGCTACCTGTGACGCCGTGCGCGCCACCACCAAAAAAACGATCAAGGTTGCCCTTGTCGGCGACCTTCTCAAAATATTGCCCATCGAGGATGCCGTTCGCGCGGCTATTTTCTTGACGGGACGCCCGTTTCCACTCGGTGATGAGCGCGTGCTGGGTGTCGGCGGATCCCAACTGGCCAGGATCGTGGCACAACTCGCTAATGCCGATGCATCTAACCTAGACGAAACGTATCGCGCGCACGGCGACCTGGGAGACATGGCCGAACACTTGTTGTTGAAGCGGTCTGCCACTGCGGACGTTTCGCTGCAAAAAGTCGCTGAAGCTTTCGACCAGCTTCCCAAACTTCGCACGGCCGCACAGAAAAGCGCGTTGATTAAAACGTTGCTTGAACCGATGAGCGCTGGTGAAGTGAAGTACGCGATAAAAATTATGACCGGCGAGCTCCGAATCGGCCTGAAAGAAAGCCTTGTAGAAGAAGCCATTGCCAAAGCCTTCGATCGCCCAATCGATGCTGTAAGGCGCGCTAACATGCTCACCGGCGACATCGGCGAAAGTCTTCGGTTCGCCGCCGCGGGTGAACTGGCGTCGGTTCAAATGCGCTTGTTTCATCCCATCGGTTTCATGCTGGCCACGCCGGTGGAAACCGCGGACGAGATTCTATCCGGCGGCGAAGGCTCCGTGCTGGTGGAGGAAAAATATGACGGCATCCGCGCGCAGGCTCACAAGAGCGCCGTGGGCATAAAATGTTTTTCGCGCACACTTGATGAAGTTGTGGAATTCCCCGAGCTCAACGCATTGTTTGCCGGCTTGCCGGGGGAAGTAATTATCGACGGCGAGATACTTGCGTGGCTCGGCTCGCGGCCGCTGCCGTTCACGGAATTGCAAAAGCGCCTGGGCCGCAAACAACTGGACCTTTGGCTGCAGCACGAAATTCCCGTGCGGTTCGCTGCGTTTGACCTGCTGTATCAAGACGGCGAGTTGCTGCTCGACGAACCGCTGGTGCAAAGGCGCGCGCGGCTCGAAAAAATCCTGCCGTCCGGCCACGCATCTCCCGTTTACGCTGCGGCCGCCATACTTTGCGGATCCGTCGCCGAAATTCAACAAGCGTTTAAGAATTCGCTGTCAGCCGGACACGAAGGGATCGTCGTCAAGCGTCCCGAGTCGCTCTACACCCCCGGCCGCCGCGGACGGTCGTGGTTCAAGCTCAAGGAACCGCTCGCGACACTCGACGTAGTGATTACCGCGGTGGAATACGGTCACGGAAAACGTCATGGTCTGTTGTCGGACTATACGTTCTCGGTGCGTGACGGCCAGCAGCTCCTGACCATCGGCAAAGCCTATTCGGGATTGACAGAGGCGGAAATAAAGACCGGCACGGAATATTTCTTGCAACACACCACGGAAGATCGCGGAGGCATGCGAATCGTGGAGCCCACGGTGGTCATGGAGGTAGCGTTCAATAACATCCAAAAATCTCAACGACACGAAAGTGGCTACGCTCTGCGGTTTCCACGCATTTTGCGGCTGCGTCCCGACAAGCCTGTGGGCGATATCGATACGCTGGAGCGAGTCGCCCAGCTGTATTCCCGGCAAATCACCCTGCCCAGGGCTTCCGATTGACTCTGTCGGTTAACCGACACTGGCCACGTTCTAGCCCACCCTGTCTATGGTTCCGCTGCTTGCAAGTAAACGAATTCCTATATATAAATTCATTGTGAATATGCGGCCATTTTCCTAGCGAAAAACCCCGGCGGAATCACCCCGGATTTCACTTCTGTTGCTGAACTTTTGAGCCTCTGACCGCCATCTGAGAGCGGGGTTGATTTTATGCCAGCCAGAATCCTTATTGCCGACGACCATGAAGTGGTGCGTCAAGGTGTGCGCCAGATTCTGGCGGCGCGCCCAGAATGGGAAATCTGTGGCGAAGCCGTCAACGGCCAGGAAGCCATCAAGCTTGCCGGCGAACTTCGCCCCGACGCCATCATCATGGACATAACTATGCCGGTGATGAGCGGGCTGGAGGCGACTCGAAAACTCACTAGCAGCGGAAATAGCGCGCCTATTTTAATTTTTACTATGCATGAATCCAAGAGCCTGGCGGAATCGGTAAGAGAAGTGGGAGCTCGCGGGTTTGTATTCAAGTCGCGAGCGGCGCGCGATTTGATCAAAGCTTTGGAGACGCTGCTGCGAGGCGGCACATTCTTCGGTCCGGAAGGCGAGAGCACTCCGCCGGCGAAAGACAGTCCCAAGAGCGGCATCAGTTTTCTGAAAGCGCTGGATGGGCTGAGGGTCCTTCTTCCTGCCTGACGCTGGCCCTGGCGTCTTTGTC
>JBBSFG010000055.1:0-15132 GCA_038238965.1 Candidatus Acidiferrales bacterium
CCCAGCAGCGCAAAATGGACCAACCGATTCCAATCCACGTGTTATCCCCCCGTCGGTTTCGGCCCCGAGATCATGTGTCCATCCGTTCGACCCATTGAGCGCGCGATGCGGGAGCCTCGAATGGATCCGCAAAGTACTGTGTTTCCCGCGCAACCTTGTCGCCCCTGAACTCCATGATGCTGACGGTGTAGGACGGCTTGCCGTCATAGGTCAGGATGAATTCGGTGACCCACAGATCACCGCCGCCAATGATTCGCCGGATAGTAAAGCGCTTTTTGCCCGGCTGACCGGCGCGCTGGTTCTGTATGTTGCGTCGACCGCGGGTTCGCTCGCCGGACTGCGGGTATTCCAGCACGGCATCCTCGTGATAGATGCGGTGCTCCGTTTCAAAATCGTTGGCGTCGGACGCGGCCCAATGCTGATCCAGTGCCAAGCGGATCTGTTGATCTCGCGCTCCGAAATACTGCTCGTTCTTTTGTTGATCGTTCATCTTGAGCCTTCAACGAGAGCAACCTTATATCACGACGGAACGAAACCGGATAAATCGGATTACTGGACATTAGTTTCGGTACACCACCTGTCCGGTGAGCGCGGTGGTGTCAACGGCTCGATGCAACACCTCGTGAAGAGTGCGACGGCGCTGTGTTGCGGTATCGGGTTTGCCCGATTCCAAATGTCCGGCTATCTCGTTAATCAAATAGTTTGCGATTTTCCAAAGCCATGAACGGCAACGGCGGCGCTAGGGCGAAAAGGCCGAGACGGGTTCAGGAGGCCGGCAAAGGCGATGGTGCCGGTTGCGATTGCGGCTTTCTTCTCAGGATCGCCGCGGAAAGCAGGGTGATGGCGAGGCCGACCGGGAAGGGCTCGATGAAGGTCATCGCGGCGTTGAAGAACGGGTTCGCGTACATTTCTTTGAAATGTTTTTGTTGCTGAATCTGCGCCTGGATGGCTGCCGCACTGGCGCCGGAGGCCTTGAGCCTTTCGATTATGTGGGCGCCGTATTGGTCCATGAAATCGGGAATGAAGTTGAAATAGATGATTTCCCAGGTGACGACGTAGAAGATGCAGGAGATGAGAGTGATGCAGATGCCGACGGCAAAGGCTTTGGAGAAGGTGATCTGGCCGTTGCCAACGTTGTCGCGGTACGAGCGGATGCCGAAGTACACCAACAAAAACGAGAGCACCATGGTGGTGTAGCCGATGACCAGGGCCTGGTTATTGCCGATGCGGTGCGCGAACGGCACGGTGACCATCATCATCAGCGAGGAAATAGCACCGGAAATCAGCCCGAAGGTCAGTATGGTTTTTTTCATGTCGACGCTATCCTTTACATTTGAGTTGAGGCTGCCGGCAATAAATTTTCAGGAGCGCTTGATAATTTAAATCGTTGATGGCTGATTGAATCAGGGTGTTTTGTTTTTGTCGTCCCAATTTTTGGGTTCCCAGAGCTCCACTTTGTTTCCATCTGGATCCATGATCCAGGCAAATTTTCCGTTCTCGTGAGACTCAGGACCCTTCCAGATTTCGACTCCGGCGGACTTAAGCTGCTCGATCAACCCGGCCATGTCGTCAACCCGATAATTAATCATGAAGCTTGAGTGGCTGGGACTAAACCAATCGCTATCTTTAGCTGCGACATGCCATACGGTCATGCCCTTGTCTTCGGCCGTATCGTCAGGCCACTTAAGTATCGCTCCCCCGAAATCCTCGAGCCGAAGCCCAAGGTGTTTTTGATACCAGGCCGCAAGAGCCTTGTTATCATTGGTCGATTTAATGAATACTCCGCCGATCCCCGTTACTCTGGCCATGCAATACCCCTTTCCGAAAATGTTGATCCGGCAAAACTTTGTTTCCGTGTCTACTGGGACAGCAACGGTGATTGCGGACGCAGGATAGCGCGCCAGCCGGGGGTTGTCGTCACCCTTTCGGATGATTTTTGGCTTGGGGAGCGAAAAATCATTCGTTTGAGTGAGCGGTTCAAGGGAGCAGTCCGAATTCCTTGCCGAGCTGGACCGCCTGCGTCCGCCTCTTGGCTCCTAATTTGTCGAAAACGCGGCTGGAATGGGTCTTGACGGTGTTCTCGCTGACAAAAAGCTTTTCGGCGATCTCGCGGTTGCTCATGCCTTGGGCCATGCGTTCAAGGATCTCAAGTTCGCGGCGCGTGATGCCGAGGTCTTCTCGTTTTTTCTCGTCAGGGAGGAACGGCTGCCCGCTGGGGACACGGACCTCTTTCACGACGATCTTCTGCTGCGTTCCTGTGAGCTTGAGGCCAAGCCAGATACCAAGAATGGCGAAGGTTGCCGCGATCAGTCCGCCGTAGATTTCGAAGGAATGTTCGATTACCAGGAAGCGATACTCAGACCACTTCAGCACGGCAATCAGGATTCCACCGATTAGCCCATAGATCAGCACGTGGCGCTTCATAAGGTCCCAAGAGAGATGGATGGGCACCAAGATTATCGCGGCCTGGAGGTCCCCAGCAAGAGCAGCTTCATGTTCGACGACTGCTATCCGACTTGGACAAGGTAGCCCTGCGCGCAAATCAACGCCTGCGAAAAACTCTGTGTTTTGAAACTCCTGCGAGTAAACTTCGAACAAGTGTTGCGTCGACCCATTGAGCTCGCAGCGTTAATCATGACCTAGTCGAGAATGTGGGCACGGTAGAAACTTTCTTGAGCTGTCCGGTGTCAAAAGTATGTCAGCACTCGTCCCGGCGGGCACCAGAAGGAAACCTATGCTCGAAGCGCAAGGGCTTTCCAAGTCCTACGGCTCGGTTGCGGCGGTGCAGGGCGTAACGTTTCGCCTCGAACCCGGTCAAGTTCTCGGCTACCTCGGCCCTAACGGCTCCGGCAAAAGCACTACAGTAAAAATGCTGACCGGCTTGCTGCAACCCACCCAGGGTCAAGTCACGCAAGACGGCGAAGACATCCAAAAGAATCTAGTCGCGTACCGGAAACGCCTTGGCTACGTCCCCGAGGAAGCAAATCTTTATCCTTACCTAACCGGCGAAGAATATCTCGAAATGATCGGCACGCTGCGCGCTATGCCCGAATCTCGGAGAAAAACACGCATCGACTCCCTCTTGCACCTTTTCGCCCTCATACCGTACCGTCACGTCACCGTCGGTTCCTATTCCAAAGGCATGCGCCAGCGCATCCTTCTGATTGGGGCTCTCATGGACAATCCCGACGTCCTCATCTTGGACGAGCCCATGTCCGGTCTGGACGTGACCTCTTCCCTAGTGCTCAAACATCTAATTCAAGAATTGAGCGCCCGGGGAAAAGCCATTTTCTTCTGTTCGCACGTCCTTGAGGTCGTAGAAAAAATTTGTTCCCAGTTGATCATCCTCAGGAAAGGACAGGTCATCGCGTACGGCCCAACTAGCGAGGTTGTGCAGAGCATTGGCCAATCCAACCTCGAAGCCACATTCCTGCAACTCGTCGAGAATAGCGATGTCGCTCAAATCGCGAAAGATATCGTGGATGTGATGGACTCCTGATGCGCCGCTGGCGGTCATTCTCGGTGCGCTCGCAACGCCGTTGGAATGCCGTCTCCGGTACACCCTTCGGATGCCTGCTAGGCCTCTTTGTCGGCCGTATGTTTCACGGCGGCGATGAACTTGGGGCCGCGGAAATTGGACTGGGCATCGGCGCTATCTTGACGCTACTGGCCATGCCGGGCTTACTCGTCTCACTTCTGATGTTCGAGGAGTACGGTTCGCTGATTCGCTTCCTGCGCGGCGACGGGGTCTTCGATCCATTCACAGCCACAATCCCCGATGAATATTTCTTCATCGTCCTCTCAGCGACTGTAACCGGAGCAGCAGCTCTTTGGCGCTGGGACTCCATCTTTCTTGATCGCCGCGATCACACGAATATCGTTCCGTTGCCAGTCTCTCTGCGCTACATATTCCTCGCAAATTTTTCAGCGATCATAATTGTTGCTCTGCTCTTCACGTTCGTCGTAAACGCCGCCTCGATCGTACTCTTTCCCATAGCCGTGGTCGGCAGCCAAGGCTCGTTCGCCATTTTCTTTCGCTTCGCCGCTGGACACGCTGTCGCCGTTTTCTCCGCTAGCGCGTTCAGCTTCTTCGCCGTCTTCGCCATCGCTGGCCTCTTGATGGCCGTCCTGCCTGCTTCCACTTTTCGTCGCGTGTCGCTCTTCGTGCGTTTCGCGATAGCGGTCGTCCTGCTCACGCTGCTCGCCAGCGTCTTTACCGTGCGCTTATTAGTGGGTAACACTTCGGTCGCGAGCGCGAACCTCGTCGCAAGATTGCCACCGGTTTCGTTCCTGGGCGTGGCGCGAACGGTTTGGGGCAAAGGCCACGATTCGTTTACTGCGACCACGACCCACGCCGCCGTGTCCTCGTGCGCGCTGGTGGCCCTAGTAGCAACGGTCAGTTACGCGCTGAGCTTTCGCCGATCGTTTCTCCGCATTCCAGAAACTGCTGATGTAAGCGCTCTCCCTGGAATGAAGCTCGCGTTTTCTCCGCTGGGTGTACTTCACAATACGATCCTGCGCCAGTCTTCGCATCGAGCCTGCTACCATTTCATCGTCCGTACCTTGCTGCGAAGCGACGCGCACCTCCAAGTTGTTTCCGCATTTGCCGCATTGGGCTTGGTCGCCGCCACCGAATCCCTGATGTCGATCCGAGTCGACCAATTGACCAACCACAATCCGCCCACCAAGTTTCTCTCGGTACCCTTCGTTCTCAGCTACTGTCTTATCGTCGGCATCCGCTTCGCCTTCGAAATCCCGTCCGACCTCCGCGCCAATTGGATTTTCAAGCTGTGGTTGAACGCGGATGATGAACAAACCAGGCCAATCGCTCGCCGAGTCCTTCTGGCCGCAACTCTGCCATGGCTAGTGCCTGTTTCCTTCGCAGCCACTCTATTTTTCTTCGGCTGGGCCAACGCTCTGCTGCACATCGCGATCCTGGTTGGTTCCGACCTGATGCTCATTGAAATCTTGTTAGTAAAATTTCGCAAAATCCCGTTCACCTGTTCCTATCCCCCATTCGAAAGTCATTCTGGCGTGATCCTCATAGCCTACCTATTCGGCTTCTTCGTCTTTACCAGCTACGTCCCCGAACTGGAGCGTTGGTCTCTCGCCGATCCCGTCCGCGCCTTGTGCTTTGTCCCCGTTTTCGCGATCGCTTTTACTGGCGTCTACACCTACCGAAAACAAATGCTCGACATGGACAAACAACTCATCTTTGAAGAGCGATCCCCGTCCGCATTCTAGGATCAAATGGCGGTGGGCGACTTCTCTGTGCTGCGTTGAATTGCAGACGCCGTTCGTGCGATTGGCATTGCGGTCGGGCTAAGTCCTGGTCAGGCGGGTAATCGGAAACTGACCCACTACTCTCAAGATTTTTGGAGAGCTTGGTAATGGTTAGAAGGAGGTGGAAATCGTCTCACCGTCGCCTTCCCTGGCAGGCGATGGTTCCATACGGAACTGTAAAGTATGTCCAGGGACTAGATAAGCCTGGTGGGACCGGGGGGTCCGGCAGGCGGCCAGGCTTTGGATCAGGCTTTGGACTCGGCTTCGTGGATGCATTTTTCCACGATGGCGAGGGCGGCGTCGGCTTGTTGCTGGTCGATCATGAGCGGCGGTGAGAGACGAAGAGAGTTTTCGCCGGCGCCGAGGATGCACAAGCCGTGGTAGAAAGCGCGATCGACGATTTGATTGCGCAGATCGGCGGCTTTTTCTTTGGTTTTCTGGTCGCGCACGATTTCGATACCGATCATCAGGCCGCGGCCGCGCACATCGCCAACGATTTTGAATTTGTCTCTCCATCCCGCGGTTTTCTTGAAGATGTAATCGCCCATGTGGCGGGCATTTTCGCGGTATTCGGAATCGATGAGGTCAAAGGTGGCAAGTCCTGCGGCAATGCATACCGGATTGCCGCCGAAGGTGGTGCCGTGCGAACCGGGCTTCCAGTTCATGACGCTTTCGCGCGCGATGATAGCGCCGAGGGGCATGCCGCTGGCGATACCTTTTGCGGAGGTGAGAATGTCGGGCTCGATGCCGGATTTTTCGCAGGCCCACCAGTTTCCGGTGCGGCCCATGCCAGATTGCACTTCATCGACGATGAGCATGATGCCGTGGCGGCGGCAGATGCGCTGGAGTTCCTGGAGGAAAAAGTCGGGCGCGGGAATGTAGCCGCCCTCGCCCTGGATGGGCTCGATGATGATGCCGGCGACGTCTTCGGGATCGAAGAGGCGCTTGAAAATCTGGCCTTCGAGTTGTTCGAGAATTTCCGCACCGCAGGTATCGGGCGTGTGACCGAGCGCGCAGCGGTAGGCGTAGGGATAAGGGATGTGCTCGACGCCGCTGAGCAACGCGCCGAAACCTTTGCGCTGCGTGGCTTTCGAAGCGGTCAATGACAGGGCGCCCATGGAACGCCCGTGAAACGCTCCGTAAAAAGCGATGAACTTGTCGCGGCGGGTGGCGTAACGGGCGAGCTTGATGGCGCCTTCGACGGCTTCGGTGCCGGAATTGGTGAAGAAAACTTTTTTGGCCTCGGGACCGGGGACGGTGGCGGCCAGTTTTTCGGCGAAGCGCGGCATGTTCTCGTAGTAGAAATCGGTGCCGGACATGTGGATGAGGTCGGCGGCCTGCTCTTGAATGGCAGCGACCACTTTGGGATGGCAATGGCCAGTGGAGCACACGGCGATGCCTGCGGCGAAATCGAGGAACCGGTTGCCGTCGACGTCTTCGACAACAGCTCCGCGGCCGCGTTTCGCGACCAGCGGATAGTCGCGCGTGTAGGACGGGGACATGAATTTGGCGTCCGCGGCGAGCACAACTTTGGCGTTCGGTCCGGGGAGCTCGGTCACGAGCTGGGGCAACTTCCAGTCGGTCTTTGTTGCCGACTTCGCGGGGGATTTTGTTCTGGATTCCGAGGCGGTGAGCATGTCTTCCTCCTTAAAGAAGATGGTCGAGGTTAGGCGGAGCTAGCCGGAGGGCGAAAAACGAGGCGGAAAGACAAAACTACAGAATTTGGACTACGAAAGGAGGGGGTTAATCAACGCTGTAAAGGTTGGGGCGAGTTTCGGCAGGCGAAAAATTGCTGGGAGAAAGTGGGAGATGGTTGATCATTTGCGTTTCCAGCGGACGCTGCCGTCTCGCGAATCTTCAAGGATTATACCACGTTTATCGAGCTCTTTGCGGATGCGATCGGCGGTAGCGAAGTCGCGCGATTGACGGGCGGATTGACGGTCGGCGACGAGGTTTTCTATCTCGGCATCGTCGCCGCTGGCGTTGGCCTGGGCGTATCCAACGGCTTGCAGCTTCTGGGCATCGTTGTTTTCGAGGACGGCGAAAATCCGGTCGCAATTCTGCAGGAATTTTTGCGCGGCGGGTGCGTCGGCCAGGCTAAATTCGCCTTTGTCCATGGCGATGTTGGCTTCGCGGACGAATTCGAACATAGCTCCGAGGGCGCGCGCGGTGTTCAGATCGTCGGAAAGGCCGGCTTCGAACTCTTCGGCAGCTACGGCGATTCGCGCGGACATGCTTTTGTGCTCGCCTGCGGGAAATTTGGCTTGCGCGAGACGGTCGGCGAAATTTCTAAGGCGCTCGACGGAGCTGGCGGCTTGTTGCAGCCCATCGAAAGTGAAATTCAACTGGCGGCGGTAGGGCACACTGGCCAGCGCGAAACGCAACGCGGAGGGCTTGTACCCTTTAGCGAACAGATCGCGCAAGGTATAGAAATTGCCGAGCGACTTGGACATTTTCTCGCCTTCGACCAGCAGATGTTCGGCGTGCAGCCAGTATTTGACAAAATGCTTGCCGGTGGCGGCTTCGCTCTGAGCGATTTCGTTTTCGTGATGGGGGAAAGCCAAGTCGATGCCGCCGGTGTGGATGTCCAGCGTCTCGCCCAAATATTTCATGGCCATGGCGGAGCATTCGATGTGCCAGCCTGGCCGGCCGCGCCCGATACTTGTTTCCCAGAAATGCTCGCCCTCTTTGGGGGCTTTCCATAACGCGAAATCGCGCGCGCTTTCTTTTTCGTAGCGGTCCACGTCCACGCGCGCGCCGGCCTGGATGCCGGTGACGTCGATATTGGATAGCTTGCCGTAACCGGGAAATTTCGCGATGCGGTAATAGATGGAGCCTTCGCTCTCGTAGGTAAAGGATTTTTCGCGGAGGCGCTCGATGAGCTGCACCATGGAGGCGATGTTGTCGGTGGCGCGTGTCCAGTGTTCGGGCGGCTCGAGGCTCAGCGCTTTGCAGTCGTCGAAAAAGGCCTGGGCGAATTTTTCGGTGTACTCGCGGATGCCGACTCCCGCGGCGGCGGCGTTGGCAATGATGCGGTCGTCGACATCGGTGAGATTCATCACCTGGGTAATCGTGAAGCCGCGGGACTCCAGGAAACGGCGGAGAATGTCCTGAAAGACGAAGGTGCGGAAATTTCCAATGTGGGCGTAGTCGTAGACCGTCGGGCCGCAGCTGTACATGCGCACTTCGCCGGGCTTTTGCGGGACGAAAGGCTCAATTTTTCCGCCCAGAGTGTTGTGCAGCTGAATCTCGGCCATGTGCTCCAGGGTGATTCCGCGGTGATGGATAAACGTAAATTGTAGCCGAGGCTCGGAAAGCGAGGCAATGCGGAAGCTGCGGGAGTGTTCCTGGTTGATCGAAAAACGTTTGGAGCGAATTGACGGACCAGCGGGAGGCGGCTACAGTGCGGTGTCATTGCGTGGAGGGTTTCCCTTGAGGAATGCGCGATTTGCGGCAGTTTTGCTGGTTATTTTTGGGTGCGCGAAATTTTTAGGTGCTCAACAGCCTGCCGACCCGGAAGGCCGGAAACCGCTTACTCCTGAGGCCAGCCTGAATATTCATTTTCTTTCCGATCTGCAACTCTCGCCGGATGGGTCGCGGCTGGCGTTCGTGGTTTCCGAGGCGCCCAAAGGCGAACGCAGGGCGCAGCACGTGTGGATGTACGAGGTGAAAACAAACAGCGCGCGTCAGTTTACCTTCTCAAGCAAATCCGAAACGTCGCCGCGATGGTCGCCAGACGGCACACGGCTGGCTTTTTTGTCGAACCGAGGCGGAGATGAGCAGCAGATTTACCTGATGAACGCCAGGGGAGGCGAGGCCGAAGCGCGAACCAAGGGAAAGAGCAGCGTCAGCAAGTTCACGTGGTCGCCGGATGGCAAAACTATCGCGTATATCGCTCCAGATGCCAAGACAGAGGAGGACGAAAAGAAGGAAAAAGATAAAAACGATGCGCGAGTGGCGGACAGGGATGAAAAACATCCTCGAGTGTGGCTGCTCGGAGCGCAATCCGGCGAAGCCAAGGCAATAACCCCCGCGAACTGGGAAATCAAGGAACTGGACTGGATGCCGAACGGCGAGAGCCTGGCAGTGAATTGCACCGATCAGCCGGAGTCGGATCGAGATACGGACCGGATTTTTAGCGTACACGTTTCCGATGGAGCGATGACCCTGTTGAGCGCACCGCGTGGGCCGTTTGGTGACGTACGGGTCTCGCCCGACGGGAGAGCAATCGGGTATGTGGGGGCCCGCGAAGACGGCCCGTCACCGCATGACCTGATGCTGCTCTCCGTGGGAAGTGCCGCGGCGCGCAACCTGACGGGACTGAGTCTGGACCGGCAGATTTTCGATTACAAATGGCTACGCGACGAGAGTTTTCTGGCGGTGGCCGCGGAAGGATTTCATACGAAATTCGCGGGATTCAGCGCCAATGGAGCTATCGAGCAGGGAGCACCCACCACGCCCATGAACCCGTCCGCTTTTGCGGCGTCCGCCGATGGCGAAATTTTTTTTGTGTCCCAGACGGCGACGCAGCCGCAGGAATTGTTTGTGTGGGACCAGAAAACAAACCCACGACAAATTACACATATCAATGACGGGTGGAAGCAGTATTCGCTGGTAGCGCCGGAATTCTACAAGTACAAGTCGTTCGATGGACTGGAAATTGAAGCGGCGCTGTTGAAACCGGCAGGAAATGACACCAAGAAAAAGTTGCCGCTGGTTGCGCTGATTCATGGTGGGCCGACCGGCGCATGGCAAGACACGGTCGAACCGTGGGGGCAATTGCTGGCGGCACGCGGATATGCGGTTTTTTATCCCAACATTCGCGGATCGATCGGCTATGGCCAGAAATTTATCGAGATGAACCGCGGGGATTGGGGCGGCGGCGACTTCAAGGACCTGATGGCGGGAGTCGACGACCTGATCACCCGCGGGATTGCCGATCCTGACAAACTGGCCATCGGCGGATGGTCATACGGGGGATACATGGCGGAATGGGCCATCACGCAAACGACGCGGTTTAAAGCTGCGGTGTCTGGCGCGGGCCTCTCCAACTTGATTTCGGAGTATGGAACGGAAGAAGGACCCTCTTACGATGAATGGTTTTATGGCGTGCCGTACGAACCGGAAAAGGTAGCAGGCTTCCTGAACAGTTCGCCCTTCGTGCATCTGAAGAATTCCAAGACTCCTACTTTGATTTTGCAAGGAGAGGCGGATACGGTCGATCCGGTGGGCCAAAGCCTGGAGCTTTATCGCGGGCTCAAGCGCTACGGGGTGGAGACAGAATTGGTGCTTTACCCGCGCGAGCCGCACGGGTTCCACGAAGAGAAACATCTGGTGGATCGCTTGAACCGTATCCTGGCGTGGTACGACAAATATCTCAAAGGCGATTCAACGGCAAATTCAAAGTAAACTTTGAAAGTAACGTTGTGGGCGTAATATTTCGGCCACAACGAGTGGGGTAAGGCTTTACACCTTCGTGGCTTCGTGTTAATTTTTTTGCGTACCGCCATCCACGCGCCAGCGTCGGCGGCTAGGGCTCTCATCGAGAACCTGCCAACGTTTTTGTCGAAACCCAAGCCTTCCTCTACAGGAACAAAGACTCGTCTCTTATCGCGGCTTTTTGTGCCCCGACGGTTACATTGTGGCGCGCGCGTGGAGACCCAAAGAGGAAACCTTGCTTAAGCTGCGAAAAGTGGAAATTACCGGATTCAAGTCCTTCTGCGAGCGCACGGTGGTGACGTTCAGCGGCTCGGGGACCACGTGCATCGTGGGCCCGAACGGGTGCGGCAAATCGAACGTGGTGGACGCCATCTCGTGGGTGCTGGGCGAACAAAGCCACAAGTCGCTGCGCGCGGAGCGTATGGCGGATTGCATTTTCAATGGAACGGTGAAGCGGCCGCCGCTGGGGTTGGCGGAAGTGACCATCACAATGGAAGATCCGGAGTTGGCCGAAGCCGCTCGATTTGTGATGGCGAGCGCCGAGATTCAAGAGTCCGACGGTGCGCCCGCGACGGAAGGCGATGCGGCGCAAGAGGCGCCCGTAAGTTCGAATGGAAATACCGAAATTCTCTCGCTCGTCCCCGCGCAGGCCCCTGGATACGCAGACGGCATGTCGCAAGAACCGGCAGCTCAAGGTGAAATGGAAACTCCGGCTATGCCGGAGGAAAGATTCAAACGGCGCAGGAAGACTGCGGATAAGCCGGTGCTGGCGACCAAGCCGGGCGAAGTGGTGGTCAGCAGGCGGCTGTACCGCTCGGGCCAAAGCGAATACCTGATCAATGGCAGGACGGGAAGGCTGCGCGACATCCAGGAAATGTTCATGGGCGTCGGGCTGGGGCCGGACTCTTACGCCATTATCGAACAGGGGCGCATCGGGCTGATCCTTTCCACCAAGCCGATGGAGCGGCGCGCGATTATCGAAGAAGCCGCGGGCGTAACCAAGTTCAAGACCAAAAAACGACTGGCGGAAGCGAAGCTGGAATCTTCCAACCTGAATCTGGCGCGCGTAAACGACATTGTGGTGGAAGTAGAAAAGCAATTGGGATCGCTGAAGCGGCAAGCGTCCAAGGCGCGGCGTTATTCGGAGATACGCGACCAGATGCGGGCCATCGTGCGGCAGATGCTGGCGGGCAAGGCGCGCGAGCTGGACCAGGAAGCGGAGCGCCTGGCGATGCAACTGGCGGAGATGACCGCGTCGGAAACGCAACATGCCACGTCGATCAAGCAACAGGAAGACGATCACGACCGGTTGAACCTACGCATTTACGAACTGGATGCGGAGATCCGGCAGAACCAGAACGTGTTGAACCTGACGACGCTGGAAGTGGATCGCGGCGAGAATCGAATTGCTTTCAATGGGCAGCGGTCGGAAGAACTATCGGTGCGGCACGGCGTGGTTTCGACTGAGCTGAACCAAGCTACAGCGCAAGCGGCGGAGTGCGAGCGACGCAGCACGGCGCAAATCCAGGCGGTCACTTATTTGAGGGAAGAGGCGGGTGCGCTTGGCGCGCGCGTCGAAGGATTGGCGGGCCGGGCACAATCCCGGCACACGTTGATTGCAGAGTCCGAGGAGCGCATCGAGGCGCTGCGCCGGGCGGAAGTGGAAGCGGGCGAGAGCCTGCTGCGGTTGCACGGCGAACAGAAACAGGCGGAAGAGGCGCTGGTGCACCAGGGACAAGCACTGAGCAAGCTGGAAGCGGGCGAGCACGACATGCTGGAGTCGTCGATACGGATGCGCGATGACGCGGACCAGGCAGCGCATGAGTTCGAATCGGCCAGCGGACAACTGAGCGCGCTGAAACAAGCGGCGGTGAAGTTGCTGGCCGCTATCAGCGAACTGCGGGAGAGGAGCGAAACTTTGAAGGAGCAGGCGGAGGGGTTGCGCGAATCGCTTTCGGGAGTGCGCGCGCGGCACTCGACGCTGACGCAAATTCTGAACGACCGCTCGTACACCGCCGATGCAGTGCAAAAACTTTTTGCCGCTAACGAGCGCGGCGGCGCGCAGGAGTTTCACGCCGTGGGTGTCCTAGCGGATTATGCCGAGGTCGAAGAGCACCACGAAGCCGCGATTGAACAGTACCTGCGGGACGAACTGGAGTACGTAGTGGTGGAAACGTACGATCACGCCAGGGCGGGCGTTTCGCTGCTGCGTAATGAGGTAGGCGGGCGGGCGACATTCTTTGTGGATTCGCTGGGGACCCTGAAATTGTCGGCGGAGTACGAGCCGATTATCAATTTCCGCGTGGAAGATGGAGTGATCTCGCGGCTGGACAAGCTGGTGGAATTTCGCGATCCGCTGGGCGCAGCGGCGAAGCAGTTTTTGCCGCGATTGAAGGCCGCTTACCTGGCGGACAGCGCCGGGTCCGCGGAAAGATTGTCGCGCGAGAATCCGCAATTCGCGTTTGTCACTCCGGACGGGACGTGCTACCAGGGGCGCATGGTCACCGGCGGTCGCGCGGATGAGGCCGGACCGCTGGGGATGAAGCGCGAACTACGGGCGCTCGACGCGGAAGTGATGCAGTTGGAACACGACGCCGGCGAGAGACAAGCGGCGCTGGAAGCGGTTACGGTGGAATTGCACTCGACAGAGAAAAAACTGGAAGACATCGACATGCAGCAGCGCGAAGCCGACCGCAACGTCTTCGCGGCGCGGCACCGCCACCAGCAAATGCAGGGCGAACTGGCGCGGCTGGGGCTGGAGCTGACGGTTTGCCAGAACGAACTGCACCGCATACGCCAGGACGTGGAACGCGCCAGGACGCGCGCGGATCACGCCAGAGAAGAGCATGCTGCCGCGACAACTATTCGAGCGCAAGCCGCAGCCGAGAGGGGACGAATCGCGGAAGAGCTAGTAACTCTGCGCGGTTCCATTGAATCGGATCAACAGGAGCTGTCCGCGGGGCGCGCGGAATTGGCGGCGATGAACGAACGGCTGGCAGCGGCGGAAATTCTGGCAACGCGGCTGACGGAGGAAAACGCCGAGCTGCTGCGCCGCGAGGCTTCGCTGCGACAACAACTGGAATCGGTCAATGACGAATTGGCGGGGCTGGCGCAGCAAAGCCAGGAGCTGACGACACAACTGGAAGGACTTCGCGGCGAGAAACTGCGACTGGAAGTGCGGCAGCGCGAACTGGAACAGGAATGGGATGGCGGGCGCAATCGCGTGGCGCAAATGGAAGATCATTTGCGGATGGGACGCCAATCGCTGCAGGAGCTTCGCGAACAGCGCAGCCAGGCGGAAATAGCGCGGGCGCGGAACGATTCCGACCGGCAACATCTACGGGAAACATGCATGACGGAAGTGAACGCGCAACCGGAGGATTTGATCGCCACGGAAACGGCGTTCATGAGCGGCGAGGAACTGGCCAGCGCCGAAGAAGCCTATCGGGAGATGAAAGAACGCATCGACTCGATGGGCCCGGTGAACATGATGGCCCTCGAAGAATTCAACGAATGCGAGCAGCGTTTTGTTTTTCTAACCCGGGAGCGGGACGACCTGGTGCAGTCCATTCTGGATACGCAACAGGCGATCGCGGAACTGGATGCGGCGACCAAGGAAAGGTTTGAGCAGGCGTTCCACGCCATCAACAAGAATTTTTCGGAGGCGTTTCATACTATTTTCGGCGGCGGAATGGCGGAGATGCGGCTGACCGAGGCAGACAGCTCGGGTGACGCAGGAATCGATATAGTGGCGTCGCCTCCTGGAAAGCGGCTGCAGAACATTCTGCTGCTGAGCGGCGGAGAGAAGGCCATGACCGCGCTGGCGTTGCTGATTGCGATCTTCCGGTACCAGCCCAGCCCGTTCTGTATTCTGGATGAAGTCGATGCGCCGCTGGACGAAGCAAACGTGGGGCGGTTCACCCGACTGATCGGGGCAATGAGCGATCAAACGCAATTCATCATCGTGACGCACAACCGGAAAACCATGGAAACAGGCAGCGTGCTGTATGGAGTGACCATGCAGGAGCCGGGAGTTTCGAAGCTGGTAAGCGTGCGCTGGGAAGGCGATTCGATTTCGCCGAAAGAACGGGCGGCGGCGGCTTCGGCGGCTTGATTATTTTTTGAGAGCAGGCCCGCAGTAGAGTCAAAATCGAAATTTCAAACCCAAATGCTTTAGCCGGAATTCCCGGCACGTTTGCACTTTGTTTTTTAGTTTGTCCACAACTATTTTTTCTCGTCGCTGTTTTTCCTCCTGCGTTTTCCACCGGAGTGCCTTTGACATCGCGTCGCCCTGCGCTAGAATGCCTCTCACTCAGTCGGGGGAAAAGTTTTGCCTGCTATTCCTGCCAGCCGTATTCTGCGCGAAACGCAATTTGCCGGGCTCACGCCGTCCGCACGCGGAAAGGTCCG
>JBBSFG010000056.1:0-15073 GCA_038238965.1 Candidatus Acidiferrales bacterium
AATCAGTTTCACGAGGCTGGCCAATGAACACCGACTCGCGGCTGTGGCGCAATCCGAGGCGAAGCATCACATTCTTGAACATCGCAGCCAGTTGTGTTGCTCTCCTCACGGTTGCGGCGGCATTGCCGGCCGCCGCGCAAACCACAGAGAGCGCTGCCACCACCGCGCAAACACCCTCCAGGCCCGCGCGTATCAACAGGGCCATCGATAACAAACAGTTGGTGCGTCTGAAAGGCAACGTCCATCCCTTGGCCCAATCCAAGTTTGACCAGGGTTTAATGAACGCCGCCCAGCCCATCGACCGCATGCTGCTTCTCTTGCAGCGCGGCCCGGAGCAGGAATCCGCTCTGCGCCAGCTTCTGGAAGATCAACTCACCAACGATTCCCCGAAACATCACGCCTGGCTGGCGCCGCAACAATTTGGCGCGCAATTTGGACCCGTCGATGCCGATATTCAGACCGTCACAGACTGGCTGAATTCCATGGGCTTCCATGGAATTAAAGTAGGACCCGGCCGCACGGTAGTCGAGTTTTCCGGCACTGCAGCCCAGGTGCAGGCCGCGTTTCACACCGAGATGCATCGCTACATGGTGAACGGCGCGCTGCGCTTCGCAAACTCCAGCGATCCGCAGATTCCTGCGGCATTGGCCCCCGTGGTTGCGGGTGTGGTGTCCCTCCATAGCTTTCCAAAATTCGAGCACTCCCACACCGTAGGGAAATTCCGGCGCTCCGCTGAATCCGGCCTGGTCCAGCCGCTGTTTTCCTTCAACGGGTGTGGGAGCAATGGATCTTCCCCGTGCAATGCCCTCGGCCCCGCCGACTTGGCCAAGATTTACAACGTCCCGCCAAACCTCGATGGAACCGGCCAAAGCATCGCAGTCGTCGGCCAGACGAACATCAATCTTGCAGACGCGCAGGAATACCGTGCCATGTTCGGCCTGCCAACAAATGATCCGGTGATCATTTTGAACGGGCCCGATCCAGGCATCCTCCCCGATGAAACGGAAGCCGACCTGGATGTGCAGGTGTCCGGCGGCTTGGCGCCGAAAGCTAAGGTAAAGTTTGTCGTTTCGGAAACTCCCACGACGGCGGTCACCGCGGGCATCGATTTATCCGCACTCTATATCATCGACAATAATATTGCGGGCGTCTTAAGCGAGAGTTACGGCGCGTGCGAAGGATCTCTCGGCACCGTGGGCAACGCGTTCTATAACGCGCTGTGGGAACAAGCGGCAGCCCAAGGCATCACCGTCCTGGTATCCAGCGGAGATAACGGCTCGGCCGGTTGCGACAATCCCAATTCTTCCGATTTCGCTACTGGCGGGCTGGCCATCAGCGGCCTGGCCTCCACGCCGTTCAACGTGTCCGTCGGCGGCACCGATTTTTTCTACACCACCGCCAGCCCCTCGTCCGTTTATTGGAACGTCACCAACGGCGGCACCCCTCCCGTCGAATCCGCCAAATCATATATTCCTGAAACCACCTGGAACACCTCTTGCGCTCTTTCTGGAACCGCCGGCTGCACTTCCGCGATCATTAACTCCCACGCAACCAGCGACGTCGACTTGGTAGCCGCGAGCGGCGGCCCCAGTTCCGTTTACACTAAACCCTCATGGCAGACCGGCGTTACCGGCATGCCCAACGACGGCCGGCGAGACACTCCCGATATTTCCCTCTTCGCCAGCAATGGCCAGAACGACAGTTTCTACATCGTCTGCGAAAAGGATTTCACCGGCGCGAACTCCTGCGACCTCAACTCCCCTTTCCAGGATTTCGCCGGCTTCGGCGGAACTTCCGCATCGGTGCAAGCCTTCGCCGGAATCATGGCCCTCATCAATCAGAGTCAGCTCACCGTCTCAGATCCGGCGCCGCGTCAGGGCAACGCCAATTACATTTTGTACCAACTCTACAAGCAACATTCCGTGGGTTCGGGCATCTGCACCTCCAATCCCGCTTCCGTTAGCGCCTCAGGCTGCATCTTTTACGATATCTCTACCGGCAACATCTCCGTGGCCTGTAAGGGCGGGAGCCTGAATTGCAGCAACACCAGCACGGCCGCGAACCAATACGGCGTGCTCGCAACCGGCGGCGTTCCGTCATGGAAAGCCACACCGGGATACGACCTGGCCACCGGCCTCGGCACCGTGAACGTGGCCAACCTCGCTGCCGCATGGGGTTCGGTCGGCCTCACTTCCACCACCACTGCGATAACCGCGTCCCCAAGCGGAACCTTGGCGCACGGAGCCACCGCCAGCTTTACCGTGCACGTGGCAGCATTCGCGGGAACGCCCACCGGACAGGTTTCCCTGATTGCCACTCCTGCGGGAGCGGCTCAGACGGGAGTTGGTCCTTTCACACTGGGCAGCGGCACTGCGGCCATCTCCACCAAAATGCTGCCCGGTGGCACGAACTATAACGTGGTCGCCCACTACAGCGGAGACGGCACCTTCGCGCAAAGTGACTCCACTCCCGTGATGGTCACCGTCAGCAAAGAAAGCAGCCAGACACTCGTTAGCCTGGTGACCTTTGATCCCAATACCGGCAATATTTCCAACAACAGCGCCAGTACCGCGGTTTACGGTTCGCCGTACATCATGCGCATCGACGTGACCAACGCTTCGTCGACGCCCTGCTCGGCTAACTCCGACAATGGCTCCATTCCGCCTATCGACACGATCCCCTGCCCCACCGGAAACGTCACCCTCACCGACAACGCTGCGCCCTTTAACGATTTTCTAAACACCAACACCGGCACAACCTCCAACGTGGTTCCCTTGAACCGCCACGGCAACCTCGAAGACCAGCCCATTCAACTTTCGGGTGGATCTCACAGCATCGTGGCCGCATATTCCGGCGACAACAGCTACACCGCCAGCACCTCCACCGCAGACGCCATTACCATTACTCGCGCCCCCACATCCGCTGTCTTGATCGCTCCGGCGAACTCCCCCTCCCAGTCCGTAGCCATTACCGCTTCCATCACCACCATAAGCAACGGCGCAGCTCCCACCGGCACCGTCACCTTTCAAGATGTCCCTCACAATGGAGTCCCTGTCAGCCTCGGTACCGCCACCGTGTCCGGCGTTGCGTCGGACCCGAACACCGGCGCGCCCGCCTCCGGCACAGCCTTGCTGAACGCTAC
Organism: Candidatus Acidiferrales bacterium; assembly: GCA_038238965.1. GTDB lineage: Bacteria > Acidobacteriota > Terriglobia > Acidiferrales > UBA7541 > Acidiferrum. The sequence continues at coordinate 3,143 of JBBSFG010000056.1, forward strand.
TACTTTGTCCCCTGGGCAAAATTCCATAACTGCCACCTACACCGGCGACGTCAATTACGCTCCCACCGGCCCTACCACGGCGATCATCGTCAATGCCACCGCCAATACCACCGGAACGTTCACCGTTACCGGCACGCCAGTGACCGTCACCGCCGGGGCTAGCTCCACCTCCACGATCACCGTCACTCCCAGCGCGGGCTTCACCGGAGATGTGCAGATCACCTGCGTCGGCATGGGATTGCCGCCGGGCGTCACCTGCACTCCAAGTCCGCTGACCATTACCGTCACGGGCGCAACTCCGGCAAACGGAATCTTGACTGTCGCCGTCGCGGCGCCGTCGAACACTTTGTCTGCTTCCAGAATTCCCACGGCGCGCTCACTGTACGCTTCCGCAATCCTGCCGCCTGCCAACAACCGGCCCGGCTCTCCTGCCAACGCTTGGTGGATGCTTGGCGCCGGAACTGGCCTCGGCGCGATTTTCCTGCTGTTTCTTCCCGGGTCCCCCGCGCGAATACGGCTGCGCGCAGCTCTTGGTTTGACGCTGGCCTGCGCCGTCACCTTGGCCCTCGGTTGTGGAGGAGGCGGAAGCGGCGGAGGCGGCGGAACTACAAAAGCCTCGACGCATACTTCCATTTCCGTGACCGCCTCAAAATTGCCTTCCACCAGTAACGATTTCGCCTTCAGTGTAACGGTCACGTCCTCGGGCGCAACACCCGGTGGGCAAGTGGAACTCTTCGACGCCGGCACCGCACTGGGCCTTCCCGTCACGCTCTCAAACGGCACCGCGCTCCTTTCCAGCGGCTTAGCGGGAGTGGGCACCCATTCGGTCACCGCTCATTACCTCGGCGATGCCGGCACCATGGCGTCAAACAGCGGAGCGTTGAGCTTGACCGTTACCGGTACTACCACGCTGCCGCTTTCCACCTCGCCCACCGGCTCCGGAAATGTCAGTCTGACAATTCAATAAACAAATCGAATCGCGACCATGGCCCCGGAGTTCCGCACTTCGGGGCTGATTTTTTTTGTAAGGGTTTTCTCTAAGACGACGAGTTCGGAAGGAAAAACGACGCGACTTCAGTTGAAGGCCGGGGGAAAGAAAACCGCCCAAAACGTCGGTGACGGCGTGGTGAATTCCACCGGCACCAGTGAACCGCCCTGCGCCACTTGCGGCGGCCGCACCACCCGTGCATCCACTCGCTTCTGATTCCTGGGATTCTCCAGCGCGATCTGCGTTCCTTCCGCCAGCGGCTCCGGCGAAAGTATCATCGCTCCATTCTGGCTTACCGTGTGCGTCTGCGCGTCTACCGGTTCCTCCCGGTTCGCCAGATGTAGTAACACCGGCATGCGCAATAGCACCCGCTGCGCGCGCCGCCGTTCTTCCGACGTGGGGGGCCGCGTAATTGCCGGACGCGTAGCAGTCGCCGGGCTGCGGTTGATCTGTGCGTCGGGTTTCACAGTTCCAGGCCCCAGAAATCCATCTCCGGTGCGATCAGTTCGATGCCGTACTCCCAGCCGTCCGGCCGCGTCCCGCCTTTCCAGACAATCACTGCCGCGTTCGACGCATTCGACGACAGGTTCGTCAGCGCCACCCGATGTTCCAGCTCCAGCGAATGTTGCAGCACCAGCATGCAACCGTAGGGATTCACTACCCGCGTGTGCGCTTCCACCTGTACGCGCTCCCCCGACACGCTGGTCCATTCCAGCCTCACCGCTACTCGCGAATTCATCCGCTGCCCGCGCCGCTTTTCGCGAAACCGCGCGCCAGCTTGTTTCGATTCACTCAACTTCACAGCCATAGTTTCCCCATGCTTCGCGGCAATACCACACCACGCAGCGCCAATTCGTCATGCTAAAGTTGGGGTGAAAAAGGGTCAATGGTACCTATTCCGCTTGGTACTGAACGGGTAGCTGGCCGGTAGGACAGGTCGGCCACCCGCGCCTTCAACAAGGACGCGATCGTGAAGAATTTGATCGTAAACGCCGACGATCTGGGTTGGACCGACGGCGTAAACCGCGGCATCATCCATTCCCACCGCAACGGCATTGTCACGAGCGCCTCCCTGCTCGCCAACGGAGCGGCCTTTGAATCCGCCGTGGAGCTGGCGCGCAACGCTCCTGCAATGGGCGTCGGTGTGCACCTCAATCTGAACGACGGCAAACCCGTGTCGCCGCCCGAAATGATTCCCAGCCTGGTAACCGCTCAAGGCGCCTTCGCCGGCGGCCCCGAAACCTTCATGCTGCGCATCGCGCGCAGGAACCTGAACCTCAAGGAAGTGGAAACCGAGTGGAACAATCAGATTCAGAAAATTTTCGATGCGGGCATCCATCCCACCCACCTCGATGGACACAAGCACGTGCATATGCTGCCGGGCCTGTTCGAAATTGCCCTGCGCCTGGCCAGGCGTCACGACATTGGAGCCATTCGCGTGGCGCATGAAACTTCCACGTTGCGCGCGGCCCTTTCCTGCGGCGACCAGCAAAATTCGCCGGTGGTGCTGAAGCAAGGCGTGCAGGCGCGCGCGCTGAAGCTGCTGGCGCGAGACGCCAAGGCTATGGCGGAAAACGCTGGAGTGTCCACCGCGGATTATTTTTGCGGCATCGCGCAAACCGGTGAGCTGCATGTGGCCGGAATGAAACGCCTGTTACAAAACCTGCCGCACGGCTCGACGGAGATGATGTGCCACCCGGGTTTCATGGACGCCGACCTCGAAAAATCAGCAACCAGGCTGCAGGATTCGCGGGCTCTCGAAGTCGACATCCTCACGAACCAGGAGATTCGAAATCTTGTCGCTTCGCAAGGGATTCGCCTGATAGACTATGCCTTAGTCGCGCAAAAAGCCTAAGCCGGGCCTGCACCGATCGCATTCGAGGGTCTTGGGGAAGCATGAGAAGCGAATCGCCCATCCGCTACTCCATCGTCGTCCCGTTCTTCAACGAACAGGAAAACATCCCTCCTTTGTACATGAAGCTCACCGAAGTGATGGACGCTCTCGGCGAGCCTTACGAGCTGGTCTTCGTCGACGACGGCAGCCGCGACAATTCCTTCCGCGTGCTCTCCGAAATCTATGAACACGACCGCCGCGTCAATCTCGTCCGTCTGCGCCGCAACTTCGGCCAGACCGCCGGCCTGAAAGCCGGATTCGATTTTGCCCGCGGCGAAATCATCATCTCCATGGATGGGGATTTGCAGCACGACCCCGAAGAAATCCCGCGATTCCTCGAAAAAATCGAAGAAGGCTACGACCTGGTCAGCGGTTGGCGCCACGATCGTAAAGATCACTGGCTGATGCGCCAGCTTCCCAGCCGCGCCGCCAACTGGATGATGGCCAAACTTTCCGGCATCGACCTGCATGATTTTGGCACCACCTTCAAAGCCTACCGCCGCGAAATCATTCAGGAAATTCAGCTGTACGGAGAACTGCACCGCTTCATTCCGGCGCTTGCTAGCTCCACCGGCGCGAAAATCGCCGAAGTCCCCATTTCTAATCTCAGTCGCAGCAGTGGCAAATCCAATTACGGCATCGGGCGGATCATTCGCGTATTTCTTGACCTGCTCATCGTCAAATTTTTGTTGGACTATTCCACTCGCCCGCTGCAGTTTTTTGGCTTATTGGGAGTCGCTGGCGCTGGCATCGGTGGACTCATCGCGTCGTTCCTGGGTTTCACGAAGGTTTACTATGGTAAGACCATCATGGCTGAACACGGGCCCTTAATGCTTCTGGCCGTGGCCCTTTTCATCAGCGGGATTCAGCTGATTTCCATGGGTCTGCTTGGCGAAATCATTGCGCGCACTTATTATGAGTCTCAGAACAAACCAATCTACGCGCTGCGAGAAGTGAAAAGCCATCGCAAGGAAATGGGCGATTCGGCAGAGTCCGCGCGGCCCTCGGGAAGCTCCGAGCGCTAAGCCAGGCCGCAAGTTTGCCGCCCGGTAGAACCGCTGCCACACCAATATTCGGTAGTTTGTGACGCGAGGCCCGATGGAAAGCAGCAGCTCGAATCTGATGAATTCAGCAGGATGCGATCCTGGCGAGTCGGTCCGCTATTCCATCGTCATTCCCATTTATAACGAACGTGAAAACATTATCCCCCTGTATAGAGCCTTGCGCGAATCCCTCGAGGGGCTGGGCCGTACCTTCGAATTTGTTTTTGTCGACGACGGCAGTACTGACGATAGCGTGTCCCTCCTGCGCGAGCTGGCCTTGGAAGATGGGCGCGTCACGGTGGTGGCCATGCACAATAATTCCGGCAAATCTTCCGCTTTGGGCGCCGGCTTCAACGTAGCCTCCGGCCGTTTCATCATCACCATGGATGGCGACCTGCAGCACAGCCCGGCCGATATTCCGAAGTTTACCGAGAAACTCGAACAGGGCTATGACGTGGTCTGTGGATGGCGGGTTCATCACACGGATGGTTCGTGGCTGCAAAAGGCTTCTACCGCGTGCGCCAACTGGGTTACCGCCAAGATTTCCGGAACCGCCATTCACGATTTCGGAGGCGGCTTCAAAGCTTACAAACGTGAACTCGTGGCGCAACTTTCCATTTACGGTGAATTGCAGCGCCTCATACCCGTTATGGCCCTTCGCCAGGGTGGAAAAGTATGTGAAGTGCCCATCGCCGTTCTTCCCAGGGAACATGGCGTTTCAAAGTATGGAGTGGGCCGGAAGTTGCCGTTCCTTTTCGATTTGATCACCGTCCGGTTCTTGCTCGTTTACCTGTCGCGCCCTCTGCACTTTTTTGGAACCGCCGGAATGCTTTCCTTGCTCGCAGGCGGATCCGCTGGCGCCTGGTTGATGATTACGAAATTGATATCCGGCGTCCATGTAATGCAGGAACACGGCGCTTTATTGATTCTTTGCGCCGTGCTGATTGTTTCCGGTGTACAACTCATCGCGTTGGGACTGCTTGCGGAACTGCAAGTACGCCATTATCACGAACAGCGCGATCGTAGCGCCGCTTACAGCGTTGAAGGCGCGCGTCACACCTCCCATAAGAACCAGGAATTTTTTCGACACTAACCTCGTGCCCAGCGATCCCTCCTCCACACCTCATTCTTTACAAGTCGATCGTTTCGAACCTCCTGCGAAAACATGGCTCTCCGGTTTCAACCGCTGGCAACAAACCTTGTTTCTTACCGGAATTCTGACTCTTCTTTGGGCGCTGATCTACATCCCGGGTCTTTCCTCGCCTCCGTTGCTGGACGATGCCGATTCCATTCACGCCGAGGCCGCAAAGGAAATATTGTTGCGGCACGACTTCGTGACCCTGCATGCCAATGGCATCCGCTATCTGGACAAAGCGCCGCTGCCCTACTGGATTAACGCCGCCAGCTACGCGACCTTTGGCGTTTCCGAATTTTCCGTCCGCCTCCCGCTTTCTTTGTCTGTACTCATCCTGGTCTTCGTTGTTTTCCGCCTTGGCCGCGAAATCGCCGGAGAGGAAGCCGGGTTTTTCTCCGCAATGGTTCTGGTCACTTCCATCGGGCCTTATCTGTATACCCGTTTCTTCATTCCGGACATTGTCGTTGGCTTGTGGCTGGCCATTTCGGTTCACCTGTTTCTGCGGAGTCTGCGCGCGGAACGCCCCTCGCTGCTTTTGTGCATCTCGCTGGGCGCCGTCACTGGCTTAAATGTATTGACTAAAGGATTGATCGGAGCAGTATTCCCGATTGCTATCTTCGGAATATACCTGCTTTGGACCGGTAATCTTCGACATCTCCTCAAAATGCGTCCGTTCTCAACTCTTGCCGCATTCCTGGCCGTCGCCGCGCCGTGGCACATTCTCGCCACTTTGCGAAATCCACCGCAAGGCGAATCAAAGGGCTTCTTCTGGTTTTATTTCATCAACGAGCAGGTCAATCGTTATCTCAACAGGCGCATTCCCCATGACTACGACCGCGTGCCTCTACTGCTTTTCTGGGGATTGCTATTGTTGTGGTTGTTTCCATGGAGTCCATTCCTCATCAGCGGCTTGCGGCAGTTGCCCGTGCGCTGGCGCCAATGGCGCGTCCGAATGGACGACGAAGATCGCGCCGTACTGCTCCTCGTAGTTTGGGCGTTGGTGGTTGTGGTGTTTTTTAGTTTCTCCACCCGCCAGGAATATTACGTTCTTCCCTCATTACCCGCTCTTGCAATTCTGTGCGGCATTTGGCTTTCTAAGGAGGCCTCTTCACCCGCGGATAGCAGGCTGCGCCGTTTGGGCCGGCGATGCTCCATCGTTTTGCTATCGCTCGGCATACTCATATTACTTGTGACCACCGGCATCATCATCGCTTCACCCCCGCTGCCACCCGGCGTGGACTTCGCCGATTTGCTCAAGCAGCACCCGGAGTTGTACAAGCTTTCGCTCGGCCACTTTTTTGACCTGACTCTGACTGCTATGACCGCTCTCCGCCTGCCTCTGGCATTGACGGGTGGTTCATTCCTGCTCGGGACTGGCTTCAACTGGTGGTTCCGCCGCCATTCGCGCCCCAGAAACGGGAATCTGGCTTTGGCCGCTATGATGGTTGTACTTTTGTTTGCCGTTCACCTTGCACTCGGAACCTTTTCGCCGGTGCTTGGTTCAAAACCCGTGGCGCTTGCAATTCAGCGAGAGCACCGGCCCGGCGACGTAGTGGTGATCGACGGAGAGTATTCCAAAGCTTCCAGTGTCAATTTTTACACCGGATTTCAGTTGCATCCGCTGAATGGCAGAATAAACGGACTCTGGTATGGCTCCCTGTTCCCCGATGCGCCACCGATATTTGAAGACGATGCTTCGTTTCCCCGCTTGTGGCTCGGTCCCCAACGTGTTTTCTTCCTGACCTTCAACGAGAAAGGGGTGGAACGTTTGCGCGCATTAAAAGCGCCATATTACGAGATCATGCACTCTGGCTATAAAACTGTATTTAGTAACCGCCCCGTGGCGTCGCAGCCCCCGCAATAGTTCCCGCGTTCGGCCGGGCCACTAAAGCGTACTGTGAGCGCCACTCTCCACCATTGAATTTGCAGTACCTGAAAGTGGCGAAGGCATGCCAGTATTTTTACTCCGGAGGCTACCGTGAACCGCGAACACTTTTACGCCATGATGGGCGGCGAGGGCACGCTCGATTACGAGCTTTATCTGAACACCAAGGCCTTGCTCTCGTGCCAGACCAGGTACGAACAGTTATGCAACGCCGACGAACTTCAGTTTCAGATCGTTCACCAGGCCGAAGAATTGTGGATGAAGCTGATCGCCTACACCCTGCTGGACATCGATGACTATCTCCAGCAGGAGAATACCAATCGCGTCCTCACCCTCTTCCGGCGCGTCCACCTCGCGCAAAAATTAATGATCGAGCAGATTGCTTTGCTCGAAACCATGTCCCCCAAGGAATACCAGTCCATCCGCGAACGGCTGGGCAACGGCAGCGGGCAAGAGTCGCCCGGTTTCCGCTCGTTGCTCAAAATGTACCAGCCCATCTGGTATTCGTTCAAAACCTGCTACCTGGAAAAACACGATCTGAACGTGGAAAAAATCTACGACACCGAATATTCGCATGGCGACGCTTACATGATTGCCGAGGCGCTCGCCGAATTCGACGAGCTCTTCCAGAAATTCCGCTATGAACACATGCAGCTGATTCATCGCACCATCGGTTTCGGCGCGAAATCCCTAAAAGGACGCGCCGTCGAAATACTGGAAGAAGGCATGCGCCAGAAATTCTTTCCTGAGCTATGGGAGATTCGCGGCCAGATGACCGATAAATGGGGCGCCCAGTATGGCGTAAAACGCGACCCCCTCGGCGGCCATCACTAGCCCTCCTCCGGGCATTTTCCGAACAGTTCCTCGGGCATCACTTACGTTGCTAAAGAACCGGCGGTACTTTGAGAGTCTATCGATGCGCCGTATCGACAACTTCCAGCTACCCCGTCAACTTCCCTCAATACGCCGGTACTCTCCCCGAAAAAACAACAAAGGCTCCCCCTCAAACACTTCCGCCGTCTCCACTTCCCCCAGAAAAATAGTGTGATCCCCGGAAACATGGGAACTCAACACCGTGCAAGTCAACTGCACCAGCGCGTCCGCCAGCACCGGAATCCCTATCGCCGTCCACTCAAACCGAATCCCCAGCGCCTGCTCCGCTTCTGGATCCTGTTCGGGTTGCGCGAAAAATTCCGAAATCGCCCGCTGGTTGTCTTTCAATATGCTCACCCCGAAACGCTGCGCCTCCTTCAACACCGCCAGCATCCGCGCCTCTTTATCCACGCACACCAGGATTAGCAGCGGCTCCAATGAAACCGCCGTGAACGAGTTCGCCGTCATGCCGTGAACTCGGCCGGCCCCCCGCTCCGCCGTCACCACCGTAACCCCGGTGGCGAAGCGGCCAAGCGCCTGCCGGAATACCACGCTGTCAACTAAGCTGGATCCCATATTTTTTTGAAGATATCACAATGAATGAGCGCGCACGAGATTTGCGTGCGCTCTTGTGCGCCGGTTCATCGAGACCGCAAATGAACCAACGGATTTCACTGTCGCGGCCAACCCGCGCAAAAAGAAAAAACGGGCGAGACCAATAATTGATCTCGCCCGTTTTATTTTCTAGATTGTGTCAGCCCCTCGGTTTGTCTTTCTCTTTATCCTTGGGGGGCTTTTCTGTGTCTTTTTCTTTAGGCGGCTTGTCCTTTTCGCGCTCCTGTTGACGCGTGGCAGGACGCTCGGATGGTGCCGGGCGCTCCGCGGGCCTCGCTGCGGGCCGTTCGGCCGGACGTTCCGTTGGTTTGGGTGCAGGCGCAGGGCGCTCGGCGGGTTTCGCCGCTGGCCGCTCCGTCGGACGCTCCGCCGGTTTCGGCACCGGTGCCGGGCGCTCGTTGCGATTCGGCTGCACCGCATTCGGTCGCTCTGCTGAACGGTCTGCCGGGCGATCAGTCGGTTTCGGTGTCGGCGCGGGTCGCTCCGTGGCGCGGTCTGCAGGTCGCTCATTGCGATTCGGCTGAGCTGTGTTCGGGCGGTCTGAGGGCCTATTCCCCGGTTGAGCTGCGTTCGGCTGCGTCACCGGCCGATCATTCGGCCGCTCGTTCGGACGATTCCCAGGTTGTGCCGCGTTCGGTGTCGCCGCTGGTCGGTCCGCCGGTCGGTTCCCCGGCTGCGCGGCATTCGGCTGCGTCCCCGGCCGATCATTCGGTCGCTCGTTCGGGCGATTCCCAGGTTGTGCCGGGTTCGGTGTTACAGCTGGTCTCTCCGCTGGCCGGTTTCCCGGTTGTGCGGCGTTCGGCTGTACCGCATTCGGCGCTGTCGCCGGCCGATTCGCCGGATTCGCATTTTGCGGCTGGCCAGGTTGCCCAGGGCGATTGCCCACATTCCCCTGGACACCCTGCGCTGGCGTGCGGTTAGGAGCCTGCGCTGGCTTGGGTGCTTGCCGCACCGAAACCACCGGCTGGCTGACTGGCGGCGCCACTCGTACCGTCGCCCTCGCTTGTGCCGCCGGTGCCGGTTGGATTTGGCGAATCTCCGCCCTGGTCAACGGCTTTCCACCGTTGCTCTTGATCGCTTCTTGTCGCCTCTCAAATGATGGCTGAGGTGGTGGTGGTGGAGCTTTTGCTACCACCGCACGCGCCTGCAACGCCGTGGGCGGTTGTTTGGCCGCAGGCCTCCCGGGTCCCAATACCGCTTGCCTGGTCGGAACAATCGTCGGTTGGCGGACTTCCACTTGAGCACTGGCCATCTGCCGTTGATCGATCTTCACCGTGTTGCGCGACACCGCCTGCCCCGAGCTGAAGGCTTCTCGATTGGTAGCCGCCACTGCGCCCGGCACCCGTTGATTGACGTACGTCACGTTGGTGACTCGCGTATTGTTGACTACCGTGGTGTTGTAGTAGTTGTTCACCACGGTACGATTTACCGTCGTATTCGAAACGTTCACGCGTTCCACGTAGCGCGGGCTCACCCGATAGGACGGCACGTACACTTCACGCGGCCCCAGCGCGAACCAGCCCACTGCTCCGCCTCCACCGCCCCCAGAAACGCCCACGCTGAACCCTCCGCCCCCAACAAATGCTACCAGCGCCGGCGCGTACACTGGACGAACGTACGCTACACCCTCAACCCGCCGCGGCGCGGGTATCCAGCCCCAGCGGCCTTCAACGCTTACCCAGCGGCCGTAATGGAAGGGAGCAAAACCCCAAGACTCATTGTCGACCCAGGTATATCCCCACGGTTCGATGTAAGCCCAGTGGCCATAGTGATACGGAGCCCAGTCCGTCTGCTCAACACGCGGATACCACACGTGGCCGTACTCCTGCGTGTTGCGCCAGTCGCCGTGATCGTCCAGGTCTTCATAGCCCACCACGTCTTGTGAAACGTATTGCGCCGACGTCGAGCGCTGGTGATGCTGATCCCGCGACACACTCCATGTATCAAATTCATCGTTATCGCCGGACGCGTCCTGCACGTCGGCGCTCAACTGGTCGGTACCAGAGAAAACCGCATCATCATTGGCGCGCACCGAATACGAAGCGCCCCCGCCAGTTACCTGCCCGTCTCCGTCGTGAACCTTAATCGCCGTGGAATCGCCGTTCTCATCCACGGTGACGCGATACGTGCCGGGCGCCGTGATCGAAAACGCCAGATTCGGCGTATCCACCTCGTACGTCTCGTTATTCTCAAGGTGCCGGACTCGAACGAGCACTGATCCTTCCGTCAGCCGGATCTGCGTAATGTTGTCGTCCAGGTTCAGAAACGAAAACCCGGTATTATTCGAAAGCCGGATCGTCGACGCGTCCAGTTGTAATTCGACCCGTCCATCGCTGTCGGACCACAACTTGTCGCCCGTGGTCACCGGGCGATTCAATACCGCACCCACCCAATCGTCCGTTCCGCCAGGCTGGAAAGACACGGAACCTTGGGTGTACGCCAACCGCGCAACTACCGACGGCGGGTCGTCGTTATCGTCCGCCAGCGCCAATTTCGGCAGGAACAGCGCGAACAACAACGCCATCCCAAGAAAACTGGCTACCTTTCGGGCATGTTTTTTCAACATTGTTCTTCTCTCCTGAATTGCTTGCTGAGTTGCTTGCTAAATTGCCCTGCAAAGCTGCTTGCTGAACGTTTTTACCAAACATGGGCCTGCCGTTTTGTCAGACTTCTGTCAGACAAAATCAGTCATTTCGGGAGCCACAAACGGGCGGGCGAACGTGTGTAGAGTTTGCACCAAAACCCCCTCATGCCTGAATCAGGGCTTCGCTGTAGACGCTCACAGGAAAGTCCCCACAGCGTAACACTTCCGTTAAACCCCCGGGGCACGCAACAGTTGCGCCAGTTCCAGTCCGAACAAGTTTGGATTGCGTGCCTGGCCGGGATATGTTCTCTTGGTCCACGTTCCAGCATGCTCGCTCCAGGAAAACCTTCCGGGGGAATCATCGCCGTTGGTTCCTTTCTGTTTTTCGGCGCCATTATGGCGTGCCTGGCCGGGCTGACACTTACTTGGCCCGGCACGCTTCTCGACCGCATCTGGCGTCTCAATGCCCCGGCGTACGCGCGCCTCGCGCCATTGGGCAAACCGGCAGGAATTTTATTCCTCCTGCTGTCCGCAACCTTGGCGATTGCCGCTACCGGATGGTTCCGGCTCCGCGTGTGGGGCTGGCGCCTGGCGGTTGCCGTTATCGCCACTCAAGTCCTCGGGGACCTGGTGAATATGTTCACCGGCGACCTGTTGAGAGGTAGCATCGGATTCCTAATCGCCGCGGCATTACTGATTTATCTTCTGCGGCCGGCAGTCAGGCGGAATTTTAGTACTGGTAATAATTCCAGTGTTCCCACCGAAATTCCGGCCCGGCGCAAGAACTGACACATAAATTCGCGCGTTTTGAACTCGCAAAAAAAAGACCCGCTCAGAGAGCGGGTCTTGCTTAACAAAAAGACTGTGGCAAATAGCGTTTAGTGCCGGTTCCCGTGCGAACTCGAATTGCCTCC
>JBBSFG010000057.1:0-14985 GCA_038238965.1 Candidatus Acidiferrales bacterium
GTATCACGTGGAGCATCTGGATTTCAAAGAACGCAAAGCGTACGTCAAGCGTGTGGAGGTGGATTACTACACGGACGCGATTCGCTACACGGAAGTGCGGATTCTGGAATGCGCCGAAGAGACGCGGGCCAGCGAAGCGATCCAGGAAGTTCCGGCGACGCGGTCCTACGGAGATGTGCTGGTGCGCTCGCAGGTCATAGGGTTCAAGAAAATCAAGTTTTTCACCAACGAAAACATCGGCGCGGGCAATCTGGAACTGCCGGAAAACGAGATGCACACCACCTCGTACTGGATCACGCTGGAGCGGCCCATGCTCGAAGCGCTGCCATTTTCGATCAGCGAGCGGCAGAGCGGGATGTTTGGGTTGCTGCATGCGCTGGCGTCGGTTGCCACACTGCTACTGATGTGTGACCGGCGCGATCTGGGCACGGCGATCGGAGAGAAGCCGCCCTACCCTGACAGTGAAGGCGCGATGATGGAATCCGTACAGTTGCGCGATCGCACCGCTTCCAACGCGAAAGAATTCTTCGAGCCTAATCTGTATTTGTTCGACGCGTATCCGGGAGGAATTGGTTTTTCCGAGCCGCTATATCGCGCTCATGAAACGTTGATGCGCCGGACCCGCGAATTGATCGTGGCATGTGAATGCGCCCAGGGCTGCCCTTCGTGCGTAGGCCCGGCCGGCGACCTGGCGCCGCAAGCGAAGGAAGCGGCGTTGGCGATCCTGGACCGGCTGTGTGTTGCAGAGGACAAGAACCGGTAATGGCAATGGGCGATTCCAAATTTTCGCGTGTGGCGGCGCTTCGGCCGCCGCGCTCTGCTCCGGTGCGAGCGCCTGCGCTCAGAGAGCCGTGTGAAGAAGACACCCTGGCGCGATTACTGGGCGCCAGCGTTTCCCGTAATCGCTTTGGCGAACACCTGCAGGTGCGGAACTGGTTCTCCACGCCGGAGTTTGCAGCGCCAGAACCGGCGTGCCTGAAACTGCTGTCCCAGAATCGCGATGAAACAGTTTCGCGGCGGACGTGCGCCGCGCTCGCAGATCCCGAAAAATGGCTGTTTCTGGATACCGAAACGACAGGATTAGCCGGTGGAACCGGCACGTATGCGTTTCTAATCGGTCTGGCCTGGTGGGATGCCGGAGGTTTGCAGGTTGAGCAGTTGTTCATGCGTGATTTTGCGGAAGAGCATTCGGTGCTGTGCCATCTCGCGTCGAGACTGGCGGAGCGCCCGGTATTGGTTACCTTTAATGGAAAGACGTTTGATTGGCCGCTGCTGGAAAATCGCTTTCGCATGACACGTTCGATCGCGGTGCCGACCCTGGCGGCGCATCTGGATTTGCTGCATCCGGCGCGCGCGCTGTGGAAGTTTCGTTTGGGTTCGGTGCGCCTGATTGAGCTGGAGCGCGAAGTCCTGAATCCCACGCTGCTTGGCTGGCACCGGGAAGACGACGTCTCTTCACGATTTATTCCGCAGTTTTATTTTGACTACCTGCGGGGCGGCCCGCCCGAGCCATTAACGGGAATTGCCCGCCATAACCAGATGGACCTTCGAGGGCTGGCGGCCCTGTTTGGAAAGATAAATTCGCTGCTGGCTGAGAGCGCGGGGAGCGACGAAGAAATGCACGGGCTCGATCTTTTCGGGCTTTCGAAATTTCTACACCAGCGAGGCGATGTGAGCCGCGCGCGCACGGCTTGCGCGCAAGCGGTGGACGCAGGATTGCCGGCGGAGTTTCACGCGCGGGCGCAGCGTGCGCTGGCGCTGATGTCCAAACGGAATGGCGAGCACCAGCGCGCGGCGGAACTCTGGCATGCGATTGCCGCCGGTGCCCGCGATGGTGCACACGCGTGCGAGCAACTGGCGATTCATTACGAGAGACGCGCTAAGGATTATGAAAAGGCGCTGGAATTTGCGCGGCGCGCTCGCGAGTCATGGCGTTTGCAGGCCGCACAAGCCGGCATGTATTCTCGCGGGCAATCGGAGCGGCGCGAACTTGCGGCCATAAAAAGGATCAGAAGATTAGAAGTTCGCCTGACGAAGCGCGCCGGCGGGTTGCTTGCCTTGGCCACGGCCGGCGGCAGCATCTAGATCCCGGGCAGCAAAATTGCGCGTAGTGGTGGTTCCGGGCAGCTTGGACGGATCGAGCGGCGGCTGCGGTGCCGCGGGCCAGCCAATGGATTTATTTACAGCGTCGAAAATCGCGCGGGTAGTGCCCTCGACGGTGATGCATTCGGCGCCCGAGCAGCGTAGATAGACGCCACCACCGTCGGAATTGAAAGAGAAGAAATCGGGGCGACGGAAAAGATCGCTGCGCTGCGAATATTTTTTCTCGAGCGCCTCGGAATATTGACCGAAATAGCGGGCCGCCTGAACTTCACTGCTGAGACGAAGACGGGTAACCAGCACCAGCCGCTTGGTTTGTTTTTGTTCAAAAACCGCGTAACGATCGCCTTCCCAGGCCGCCGCGAGAATCTTAGCGCGGTCATCGCCAAGAAATTGTTTGAATACTTCCTTCCAGCCAAACTCGCCCATGACGTTTTCTTCCAGCCTGATCCACTCCGGCCCAAGGATGTTGCCCAGGTCGGGAATTTTTACCTGAGCAGGTATTTTCCCGGAGTGGTAAAGCGCGGGATGCATGATCTGCTGGGTAGAAACCGGCGGCTTCGCGAACACGGCGGGAAGACTGCTCCAACCGCCGGACTTCAGAAGATCGGCGCTGAAGGTCAAACCGGCGAAATACGGGAAGACCAGCGCATCCTTGAGAAAAGGTGGAGCTTTCTGTAATCCGGGTGTGCTGCCCATGTCTCCGACAAGCATCGACGGGTCAATGTCTGGCAGATCCTTCAAGGAACGCCCCGTGTCGCCCAGCAAGTAATCAATCATGGCGGCCATGGCGCTGCCTTCGAGGACAGCCTCGCGAGCGAGCTCGGCGTCGTCATTGGGGCGCGCCGCTTTGGTCCAGGCCTCAATTTGAAAATGCTGATCTTCCAGAGCATGCGTCAATTCGTGAGCCATCACCATGCGTTGATCCGCCACAGGAATCCAATCGGCGATGTAAAACTCATGGGCCTTGGGGTCATAAAGCCCGGCAATTTGCTCAGTGAGTAAATCAACCATGAAGGAATCAAAATCGAACCCTTTGGGAAGTAATCCGAAGGCTTCCGCGCCGCGGGAGGAGGCGTAACGTTCGGCAGGCTCCTTGTCCGCATTCATTTCGCGGATGACGTAAGCGCGAATCTCTTCACGGGACCGGAGGGTTTTCTTCAGCGGTGTGCGGAGCTTAAGCCCGGTGATTTCGCTCATACGGGCGAGAACCTCGTCGGCGGCGGCGCTGAACTCTGCATTGGCCGTGGATTTGGCCGCATCCGGGGCGGTAATAGCCGGGGTATTTTGCGCCGGGGAAGCGATAGACAGGAAGGAACCGCTCAGGAGCAGTGATAAGACAATGCCGTACAAGTTGACGTTTTTCAAGAAGCCCATAGGTTGCAGAATAACAGATTCAGTTTAGCCGTCGCGTGGCGCATGGAGACGAGAGTGCATAGATTTCCTTGTTCTGAATCCTTAACAAAATGGTAATTATGGTGTAGGCTGCGATATCGTAACTATCTCCCACCCCTGAGGAACAAATGTTGCCCGGTCTCCGATTGCGTCAGGTGCGGGAGCGTCTAGGGCTCACCTACCGCGACGTGGAACGCTGCAGCTACGAAATTGCCGCTAAGCGCGGGCGCCCCGAATTTATCCTGCACATCAGCCGCCTGGCGGATATTGAGAACCGTAATGTGGTGCCCAGCCTGCACAAACTCTATGCCCTGGCTGTGCTCTATCACCTGAACCCGATCGAGATTTTCCGCTGGTACGATATTCCGGCCGACGAATTCTTCTCCGACGGTGCGATGTTTCCGGCCCCACAAACGCACCTGGGAGCGGCGCCAGCATCGTTGCGTGTACCGCTGCGCTTCGATCCGGCATTTGATCCGAAGCGCACCGCGTATCTTTCACGGATGGTCGAGCAGTGGGGTAACTTCGAAGGTACTCTGTTCAATAGCGGACACCAGCATCGCTACGGCTATATCGGATTAACAGATCGCAGGATGATGCCCATACTTCGGCCCGGAAGCATCGTGATGGTGGACACTTCGGTGCGGCGCATTGGGGATATAGACTGGTCGAGCGAATACGATCGTCCGATGTACTTCGTGGAATTGCGACAGGGCTACCGTTGCGGCTGGTTCCACCAGGATGGGCCGCGGCTGGTGATGCAGCCACATCCGCTTTCCCGCTGCATGCCCGAATGGTGGCGCACGCCCGATGAAGCGGAAATTATTGGCCAGGTGGTCGGTATCGTTACGCGGCTGAACGAACCGTGGAACTCTTTGGCTGGAGTAATTCCAGCAGCGCGCGCAGATTAGAGCAGAACAGGTCTTTCAAATATTCGGGACTGTTTTCCGGCAAAAGCACGCGATACGCTTCCATGCGCCGCCAGTGGCTCACCGCGGCATCCCTCCCACCCTGCATGAGCTCCAGGCATGGGCGTAAATCCTCTTCCTGGCTTGCCAAGGAAGTCTCCAGAATTTTCTCGAACACTTGTTCGTGGCATATTTCCAGCGCCTGCTGGACGGCAGAGTCCGGATATAGCGCCGAAAGCCCGGCATGTTCGTATCTGCCGCTCGATAAATCCCGCAAAGAAGCTATATAGATCAAGCGAGAAAACAAAAACGGGATGCTCGCCAGGGAGGTCATGGTGAAGTCCTGGATAACGCGACGGTTTTGCTGCAGTTGCGTGAGTGTTTTCATACGGAAACGGCGGTGTTCCGAAGACGGAACTTTTTAGCCCGCGATACTCCTGGTCGGCTGTCCTTCTTCATGTTGGAGCCTTGGAGGCCTCAACATGAACAGGAACAAGCTCTATATAACCGCAGCGTTGGCCATTGCCGGCGCGGTCGTCGCTCCGGCGTCTGGAGTCGTAGATTATAGCAAAAAGGTTAACGTGGCGGAAGGTTCACCTCTTCCCGCCCCGGTACCACGGCCGCCAGCCGCTCGGGTAATGGTTGCCGAGGGCTCTCCGTTACCAGCTCCGGTTCCACACCCGCCGGCCATTGGCGCAGTGATCGTCGCAGAAGGCTCACCGCTTCCCGCTCCTGTACCGCGACCGCCAGTATTTGCCGCTTAGGCTGAAGCGGGTCGGCGATCACCCTATGGGGTGATCGCGTACCCGTTCGTCATAGTAACTCTCTCAGCTTCAACGGAAAAGTTTTGTAGGCTTGAAATCGGTTGGGTGAACACCTGGGCGCGGCCGCCGGAATGGATTATCAGTTTTAATGTTCACTATCCAGTTATAAAAATGTTAGTATTCCATTCCCATGAAGAATCTGGACGCGTGGATACCTTGCCTTTGGGCCGCCAGCGTCGTGGTTCAGGCTATCATTTGCCTCATTCTGATTGTTCGCGGCCATTTCCGAACCCTGCCTATTTTCACCGCCTACCTCGCTCTTAACTTGTGCCAAGCAGTATTCTTGTATGCGGTCTACGGTCGTTACGGAAAGGCCTCCCATGTTGCCTACGTCTGTGCGTGGCGGTCAGAAGTGGTCACCCTGATCGCCAAAGCCTTCGCTACCGTCGAAGTTCTCCGGCTGGTTCTGGCGTCTTATCGCGGCATCTGGGGACTGGTTTGGCGGCTGCTGACCGTCACTTGCGTGGGGGCGCTTGTCGCCGTCGGGATTGCTGCACGCGGCCACGGCGACTGGGCGATGATGGAGGCTGATCGCGGTTATCATTTAATTTTCGCCACGGCGGTTATCGCCAGCCTGCTGCTGGTTCGCTACTACCGGATTCGAGTGGAACCAACGTATCAGGTTTTGCTGGCAGGGTTCTGTTTTTACTCCGGGATTAAAATTCTCGTGAATACTGTTCTCCAGCAATTCTTGTACAAGCAATATGTACAGTTCGATTCGATCTGGCAACTTGCAACAACTCTGGCGTACATCCTGGTCTTGGGATTGTGGGCGGTGGGTTTAGCCCGTCCTCTTCCGAACGTGTCGCAAGCGGGCGCTATAATGGAGCCTTCGGTTTACAGGACCGTTGGGCCGAGGATTCATCGCCAACTGCAAACAATTAATGAGCAGCTCATACATTTCTGGAAAATAGAGGAGCCGCGATCTTGAATTATTCTCTTTTGGGCTTCTTGGCTGCCGGGTTGGGATTGCTCGGGGTGCTCGGCTGGCTGTCATTTTCAAACACGCAACGGGCGTCTCGAGCTGAAGGACTGCGGAACGAGCGCGAGAACCGGCACATTTCTTACCTGCCGCAGGTCAGGCAGGCGTTGGCGCCGACAGATTACGAGTATCTGAACGCCTGCGGCCGGGTGGATCTGGCCAATCGTGTTCGCAAGGACCGGCGTCGCGTCGCACGCGATTACCTGGCGGCGCTGCGAAGCGATTTCGAGAAGTTGCAACATTTTGCGCGGGTCATCGCGGTCATGTCTCCGGAGGTTGCGGTCGCGCAGGAATTACAAGGTGTGTGGCTGAGTCTGGAGTTTTCCATCCGCTTCCGGGTTATTTATGTCCGGCTGCTATGGGGAATCGGACCTGCGGGCGCGATCAGCGACTTAAGTAACCTGATCAGCGCGCTCACGGTGAGAATGGAAACGGCCATAAGCAGCCTTGGCGAAGGCGCCGCCTTGGCAGCGGAGATGGCGTCATCTCAAAACAGCATGGACCCGAGCGGATAAAACGGCGTTGACGGCACTCAGGAGCAACGCGGGATCCACCGGCTTCTTTAATGCGTGTGAATCATTGGGCGCATTCGCATCAACCACGTGATTCGCGAAACGGGGAGAACACATTCGAATCAGACGCTGCGAAACCACAGAACGGTATTCTTCCAGCCAATCCGGCAGCCCATCTTCCGATACAGCACCCTCGAAACTGAAATCCGCGACGATAACGTCGAGTTCGGAATTCTGCAATACCGCACGCACTTCTTCGGCGCTTTTCGCGGTGCGCACGTAGTGGCCATGCGCGCTCAGAATCTGTTCGAGCGATTTCAAGACGGTCTCATCGGAATCGATACAAAGAATTCGAGCCTGTGGCGGCTCGGAGGGCTCGGGAGGTAACTCGCCGGAGGGATCCTCGGCTAAGAGTCCGAAGGGCAATTCGACGGTGAAGGACGCGCCCCGATGAGGAAGATTGCGAACGCGGATGGTTCCACCGTGCTCGGTCACGATGCCGTAGCAGATGCTTAAGCCCAGGCCAGTTCCCTTACCGACTGGCTTGGTAGTGTAGAAGGGATCAAAGACGCGAGAGGCTTCCTGCACACCGGGGCCACTGTCGGTAAATTCCACATAGACCTTGGCACGGTCCGAACGGGTGCAAACCCAAAGGTCGCCATCTTCCGAGCTTTCCAGAATAGCGTCCACGGCGTTGTTCACCATATTGAGAAACACCTGTTGCAACTGGTGTGGATCGGCAGACATGACTGGGAGGTCCTGCGCCAAGTCTAGATGCACTCGGATGTTGCCCATTCGCAAGTCGTAGTCGCGCAGCGCCAGAGTGTCTTCCAGGATCTGATTAATGCGCGTGGGAAGACGCTCGGGCTTATGCTGGCGGGCGAAGCTCAGTAGATTTTGTACGATGCGATGGGTGCGCTGGGCCTGCTTGTAGAGTTTTTCCGAGTATTCAATGCCCTGCGGTCCCACCTGGCCGCTCGCGCTGAGCAACTGGCTATAACCCAGAATGGCGGTCAGCGGATTATTCAACTCGTGAGCTACGCCGGAAATCAGCTGGCCTACAGCCGCCATTTTCTCACTGTTCAGGAGTTGTTCCTGGGTGCGGCGCAAATTTTCGTAAGCCTGACGGGATTCGTCATACAAAAGAGCGCGCTCGGTGGCGTTGGAAATCTGACTGCCGACGGCGATGAGCAGGTTGACGTCGGCGGATGAAAATTCGCGCGAGGTGCGGCTGCCAACAACCAGCCCGCCAAGTGGACGGCCTTTGGACCACAACACGACGATATAGGCGGAGACAATTCCCTCTTTGACGAGGGCGTCGCGAAAAATGGGAGGAAGTGCAAGACCGTGAACAGACAAGAACGTCGCGTGCACGGCTTTGATGTGGTCAATCAGTTCGGGCTGCAAGGTCACCGGCGAAAGATGGCGCGCGTATTCCGAACGTTGGCCCACGGCCGCAACCCTCCGCAAGGTGGTACCGTTGTCGCTGAACAGGTACAGCGAGGAAGTATCCAGACTGAACAATTCGGTTAACTGGCTGAGCGTGCGGCGGAGCGAATCGGTGAGATCCATCGATTCGGTTAACGTCTGACCGATGGAATTCAAGACCATGAGTTCGCGATTTCTGCGCCGAATCTCGTGTTCGGCTCTTTTTCGTTCACTGATATCCAGGACGAAACCCTGGTAGGCGGTGACAATGCCGGAATTGTCGCGGACAGCGATGGAGGATTCCAGGACGGTTCGAATTTCGCCATCCTTGCGGCGCATTTCGAATTCGAAGTCCGCCACGGCGCCATGTTCCTGCAGCAGTTTCTTCAGACGTTCGCGTTCGGGAGCATTGGCGTAGAGCGCCTCGGCGATTTCGATGGCCATCAGTTCGTCGCGGGACTCGTAGCCGGTCATGCGCAGGAGCGCATCGTTAAAATCCAGAAACCGTCCCTGGGGAGTGGAGATGAAAACACCCTCCTGAACGTTGGAAACCAGGGTGCGGTATTTCTCTTCGGCACGCTTGCGGTCGGTGATGTCTTTCAGGACGTGCACAATGCCCAGAGGATTTCCGGAGGAATCCGAAAATGTCGAATTTGAAGCCAGAAAATAACCCCGCAGCCAGGGATCAGGGTCATCGCCTTCGCCGGCCGCGCCTTCGCAATACGGGCAGACCTCGAAACTGACGCCGTTGCGGGGAAACAGGTTGGCCACGCCGCGTCCCACCAGCGCGTTGAATTCCCTGCCCAGCAAATGGCTTAGGCGCTGATTGGTGCGCAACACGCGTCCCTGGGGGTCATGGACGAGGATAGGATCGCCGATAGAATCAAACGTGTACGCCCACTGCTTCTGGACGGTGGCCAGTTGTTCGAACAGGCTCACGCTATGCAGGGTCAAACCCAGCAGGTTGGCAATGTTCACCAGGTAGGAGACTTCATCCGGCTGGAAGCGCTCTTCGCGATTGGAACCTACTCCCAGAATTCCCAAGGGGCCCGTTTTGCCGCGGAGCACAATAACAACCATTTCCTTCACGCCAGGCTCGGCGATGCGAACCCACGCGGCGCGATCCGTTTCCGGATATAAACGAAGGAAGTCGCACCCTTCCTGAAATAATTTCGCCGCCCAGGGATCGGAGAGCGGCAAATTTGGAAACTGGGCCAGAAGTTCCTTATTGAATCCGACAGAGCCGTGGAGGACGAGTTGCGCAGCAGGTCCTTCCCCGGCAATCAATCGAACAATTCCGTGCGTAGCGTTCAGACTCTCGACAACCTGGATGAGGACGCTATCCAGCACTTCGCGGACGGAAAGGCTCTGCGTGCTCGCGGCGGTTAGGAGCGTCAGCCTGCGCATTTTGTCGTTGAGTTCGTTGGTCCGCGAACGGGCGCTTTCCAGCACGACCACGATCATGGCGATACCCAGAGCGACGCCGAGAAGGCCGTCGAATGCCAAGCGCAACATGAAAACCGGAGATTCGGGCCAGAGAGGGCGATCCAATCCATGAAGGCCGCTGGCGAACAGGACGCCGGCGAGCAATTCCGTTCCATGCCCGTCCCGAACTGTCCGGGCACGCCAGAGAATCCATCCCGCCGTCAGCAGAGCGACACTTTCGACCAGCGCTGCTGTCCAGCCCGGCGAATACGGGTCGTGAATTCCATTGGCCTCCAGATAATAGACGCCCGACAAAACCGCGACGAGCAGTGGAACCATCGGCAATCGGAAGCGAGCATGCGCGGTAGTCAACTTCACGATGCAGATCAGGAACAATAGTGCAGCGGCCACGCGAGCAACGTTGGAAATCACCGCGAGTGTCGGAAAATTGTGGATTGTCAGAAGAGCTTCGCTTGCCGCGGTGAGCGTGAAGATCGCCCAGCCGGCTAGCCAGGAGCGAAAATAATCGGAATGCTGATCTTTGCGAAAGAGGAAAAACAGGACCAGCAACACAATAGAGGCCGTCGCTTCGAAGAAAGCGATGCCGAACAAGTCCTGATTTTGAAACACGTTGCGCCCCTTCCACGCAGTAACGCCGCAGTATTAAGCGGGTCTAAACGACGGCTAGAACCATGGGTGAACAGTGAAAAGCTATAAGAGAGAAGCCTTCCGCGACGCTAACACGCTATTTTCTGACTAGGCAAGGCTTCACCAATCTGGTTGTGCCGTCCCATATAATGACTATAGGGAGCCAATCGACGTGGAGACCGAAAACATCCTGGTGGTTGATGACGAAGAAGCGATTCGAGAAGTAGTTTCTACCATGCTCGAATCGAAGGGGTATCACTGCACCAGCGTGCCGAATGGAAGAGCCGCGCAGGAGCAGGTAAAAAGATCCACGCCGGATCTGGTCTTGAGCGACATGATCATGCCGGAAATGGATGGCATCAAGTTGCTGGAGTGGATGCGGCAGTATGATCCGGAGATTCCGGTAATCATGGTCACCGCAATCCACGACATTTCCACGGCGTTGGAATCCATTCGCAGGGGCGCGTACGACTACATTTTGAAACCGTTCGAGAAGGACCAGTTGTTTCTGGGCGTGGGGCGGGCGCTGGAGCACCGTAGGCTGGTAACTGAAAATCGCAGCTATCAACGAAACCTGGAGCAATTGGTTGAAGAACGCACCGCGCAGCTTACCGGTGCGATCGCTCAACTGGAACAGTCCTATGACGACACGTTGGAAGCGCTGGGCAGCGCGTTGGACTTGAAGGATGCAGAGACGGAAGGCCACTGCCAGCGCGTGACCGCGTTTTGTATTGCCATCGCGAAGGCTATGCCGGTGTCGCCGACATATCTTCCGGTGCTGGCCCGTGCAGCTTTTCTGCACGATATCGGCAAGATGGCGGTCCCCGACGGAATCCTGCGAAAGCCAGGGCCGTTGAACGATGAGGAAAAGAAAATTATGAGAACGCATTGCGACATCGGCTACAACATGCTGATCCGCATTCCGTTTTTGCGCGACGCCGCGGAGATTGTACTGGCCCACCAGGAATTTTTTGACGGCACAGGCTATCCGCGCGGATTGAAAGGCGAGCAGATTCCGTTGGGCGCGCGCATATTTACGATTGCCGATTCGCTGGACGCCATGATCAGCGACCGGCCATATCGAAAAGCCTTGCCGATGTCCCACGCCTGTGGGGAGATCCGGCGTTGTTCCGGCACGCAGTTCGATCCGAAGGTCGTAGATGTGTTCCTGGCAATCCCCGAACGACACTGGGTCGAGCTACGAGAAAATCTTGGATCTCCGTTTCGTCTGGCGCATCTCAAAAACCTGGCGTGATGAGCGGTTATCCGGCAGAGAACATAGCCAGTAAGGCATCGGCGCCGGAGGCAAATTCGCGTTCCGGGGTAATCAAGCTGACGACCCAATATCCATCGGACGGAAAATCGTAGAAGTGACCGGGATGAACGCAGACTCCGCGGGTAGTTAATAATCGCAACGCCAGTTCGTCGTCGCCTACGGTCAACGGCGACTTGATCACGGCATACCAACCGCCTTCCATTTTTAAGCGTGAGCACGATTCTTGCGAAGCAAGAAGTGCGTCCAGGCGGGCCAGATTATTCTGGATACGCGCCAGCCATTGCTGGCGGAACTGGTGGCGTTGTTCCAGCAGGACAGGCAAAGCAAGCTGCAACGGCGTATTCATCGAAAGATACGTGTCTGCAATCATTTCCAGCCTGGCAATCGCCTGATGTTTGAAGTCGCTGGGACCAGCCACCGTCAACCAGGCGAGTTTCATTTGCGGCAGGCCGGAAATTTTGGAGAGGCCGCTCATGGTGAACGTCAATACTTCGTTGTTGGCAGCGAAGCTTTCGTGCTGTTCGGCGAGCGAAAAATCGAGAAACACTTCGTCGGAAATAATGGCGATCTGGCGTTCGCTGCATATTTGATTCAATCGCTCCATCTCACCGGGCTTGCAGAAATGGCCAGTGGGATTGTTGGGGTGGACAACGATGATTCCGCGGGTGCGGGCCGTAATGGCCAGTTGCAGGGACTGAAAATCGATCTGCCAGCCGTAGTCGTACACCAGCGGATAGGGCACCAGAGAAACATCCTGGATTCCGGCGAGCAGACCGAATAGCGGGTAGCCCGGTTGAGGAATGAGCAGTTCATCACCGGGATTGCATAGCAGGCGAAACAAAAAAGAATAGGCTTCGCTGGTGCTGGTGGTCAGGAAAATATCATCGATCGATAGACGGCAATTCCGCGAGCTGTAATATGCGGCGATTGCCTGGCGAGCCTGCGGCAGTCCCTGGGCATCGGGCTCGTATGTGAAGCTCGCGGAATTGTTCAGCGAGGCCAGGATTTGTGGCGCGTTAAAGTGAAAACCGCAATGTGTGGGGTTCGATTGCATCAGGTCGATAAGCGGTTTGCCGGAAGAGCGGTAGGCGGCTAGTGCTTCGCTCAGCTTGTTGCATTTCAGATTCCAGCCGGTGCGGTCAGAAAACATTGGCGCAGGTTAGCATGGCTCGCGAAAAAGCATGATGCAGAATCGAGCCTAGGAGAAAAAATGCAACTATCTTCCGAAATAAAGTAAGGCGGCAAGAAAAATCCACAAGGCGTCCAGAAAATGCCAGTAATAGGCAGTAACACGCACAGCCGTCATCGGAGACACAGTGGCGCGATCGAAATTGCGAAAAGATACGAAGAGCAGCGCCGCCAGTCCGCCCAGGACGTGAAGCGCGTGGAGGCCTGTAAAAATATAGAAGAAACTGCTGGCTGGGTTGCTGGCCAGATACACACCCTGACGCGCGAGCTGACGCCAGACAACAAACTGCCCGGTCAGAAACAGAACTCCAAGAATCGTGGTCAGCGACCACAACCTTCGGAACCCCGCAGAATCAGAGGCCAGCAAACGGCGGCGCGCCAGTTCTAACGTGAGGCTGCTGGATAGCAAAATTATGGTGTTGAGCCATACGACTGGCGGGAAGCGAAAAGAAATCCAATCGGGACTGAAGCCCCTGCGAGCCACAAAGACGCACACCAGCGCCATGAAGAACACCAGTATGGAAATAATCGCTACGGTTATGCCGGTGTAGTAGCGATTGGGCGATGCTCGCCCGGAGGAACCGGGTTTTCGATCGTCGCCTCCACCGTGTCTTTCCGCGGGCGGTTTTCCACGACCGCCTCCGCCACGAACGGTTTCGATGATGAGCTGAATATCTTGAGTGTCTGGCGTGGAAGGCACGTAAGCCTCGAGAGAACTTCTAATCTAGCCTGAGATGGAATGGAAGAGCAAAAGTACGCGACCCGCAGAAGCCCGGTATGTTGATACTCGATTGCTGAAGAAATGGTGCGGTCGAGAGGACTCGAACCTCCACGCCTTGCGGCGCTAGCACCTCAAGCTAGTGCGTCTGCCAGTTCCGCCACGACCGCATCGACCTAATCGTAGAGTTTCACGGATGTGGTGTCAAATGGACGGCGCGACTGTAGATGCCGCAAGACAATTTCGGTTCGTAACTGCAACGAGACTTTATCGCCCGGGGCGATGATGATCGATTGTGTGAGCTGCCAGCCGCAATGAGCCGTCCGAGTGGAGCAAAGAGGAGAGGTGGGCCATGGACCTCCATGAATGTGTGAAGAGTTTGTATGGCGATGATTTCAGGGGGCTTGGCGAAGGGGTGGGCATACCCCCTGTTTTGGCCAAAGAGTCTGGAAGTTGATGAAAATGAAAGGTTTGAGTGCGAAAAAAGAGCGCACAAGAGTCTGTAAACTATTGAAACTAAAGGGCACGGTCTGATGGCAGGAGCGCAAGAGTCTGGAAGGTATTGAAAACAAAAAAGATAGAACGGAAAAGATATCGAAGAGAAGAACGCGGAGCGCGGCGGTTCGGGATGAGCGTTGAGGGTGGTAATTTGCAGGGCGGGGGGAAGGGCCCGCGGGTGGGTTGGCGGCAAGGAGGAGATTGAGGGTATTTATGGACACAAGCCAGTGTACTACATACATATATTACTTACTACTGAACTTAGGGACAGTAATGGGGCGGGGAACATTACCTGGACTTTGAGAAAAGGCGACGTCTTTTGATTGGTGTCGACTCAATCCGGAAGGGAGTGTCGATAAAAATATCGGGAAACGCCGCGTCTGTCCCGATGCTACCGACTTCCCGGGCATGTTCGATTACTTCCGGTTTGCGCATCACTCGGGAGCGATCGGGAGGGAGCTTACAGATCTTTGAGCGTGAGGGTTGTGTCCGCATTTTTCCAGGCTGCCTCAAATTCTGTGCGAACTTCCTCAGCGGCATCGTGCTTTTTTTGGGTTTCCAAGGCAGTCAGAAGGCCGAAAAGCGAGCGGGGATTTCGGGGATATTGTTCTAAATCAGCGCGAAACACAGCTTCGGCCCGCTCCGGTTGGCCGCTCAACAACAAGGCACTGCCTAACGACTCCCGCACAGGATAAAACCACTCGGGCGGCTCGCCATAGTACAGCTTATCCTGGACTTCTACTGCCTTCTCCCAATAGCTGATTGCCTGGGTATGGTCGCCCTTCGCCGCGGCAATCCGAGCGTTCAGGATATTGTCCGCGAGATCAAGAAAGCTTTGGGCCTTGTTGAAATAGAAGCTGTACTCCACATCGGCAGGTGTTTCCTTGCGCACTGTAGCAACAATCTGCCGTTCCGCTTCCGCGTTGGCAATTTGGCCCTGCTCGGCAAAGGCGGAGCCGCGTGCGAAATGCCAGAATGCATTGGTCATCGCCATGCCCGGATTCGGTGCCGGTTGCGTGAGGATGTCATCCCAGCGATGGAAGCGAATGAGCATGAAGAGGGGGTAGGGCACATAGGTCTCCA
>JBBSFG010000058.1:0-14948 GCA_038238965.1 Candidatus Acidiferrales bacterium
ATCCGAAGGCGACTTCCGCGCAATCTCTTCGCTCAATCCTTCCAACTGAAAATGCCAATCCAGCTCCCGCACCTTCTGCGGATTCTCCCGCCAGTCCGGCGCCACCTTCACAAACAAAGACAAATAAATCTTGATATCAAAAAGTTTCTCCAGTTCCTTGCGCGCTTCCGTGCCGATCTTTTTGAGCATCTCGCCTTTATGCCCGATTAGAATCTTCTTCTGCGAATCGCGCTCCACGTTCATGAGCGCCTCAATACGCAAAAGTTTTGGCAATTGCTCGAACTTCTCCACCACCACCGACAGCGCATATGGAACTTCGTGATACATCACCTGAATGGCTTTTTCGCGGATGATTTCCGCGGCCAGAAAACGTTCCGGCTGGTCGGTGACCTGGTCATCCGGAAAATACGGAACCCCCACCGGCAGTTCGTGCAGAATCGCGTCCACCAATTCTTCGCAGCCCGCACCCTTCAGCGCCGAAATCGGCACGATGGCCGCAAACTCAAACGCCTTCTGAAACGCATCGATCAGCGGCAAAAGCTTGGGCTTCGGCAAGCGGTCGACTTTGTTCAGCGCCAGAATCGTCTTGCCGCGGAAGCGCTCCGCTTTCTGCAGCAGCACCGCGTCCGCATGAGGATAATCCTTGCTGGCATCCACCATCAGCAGCAGCAGGTCGATGCCTTCCAGCGCGGCGGCCACTTCGTGCATCATCTGCCGCCCCAGCGCGGAGTCCGCCTCATGCACTCCCGGCGTATCGATAAAAACAATCTGGCCTTCCGGCTTGCTCACAATTCCCTGGATGCGATTCCGCGTCGTCTGCGGCTTGGAAGTAACAATCGCGATCTTCTGCCCCACCAGCCGGTTCACCAGCGTGGACTTCCCCGCGTTCGGCCGCCCCACAATCGCCACAAATCCCGCCTTAAATCCCGCGCGCACCGGCGTTTCTGCATCAGCTTCTTCATGTTCGCGCCCGTGCACCTCCGCGGACATCGCTCCATGCGCAGCTGACCCCGCAACAGCAGGCACCACTGCCGCGGCAGCCTGATTCTCTAGTCCCTCGTCGCTCGTTATCGCAGCAGGGACCGCTACCGCAGAAGTCACCCGCGACGCAGCAGGTGCCGCCGCCGTTGCGCTCTCAGCAGTTCGTTTAGTTTTTTTATCAGCCATTCTGATCTTGGCAACCCTCCAGCCATACACCACAAAACTGTCATTCCGAGCGGAGTAGCGCGGCTTTTTCTTGCTCGTTCGTTCCTACGAACGAGCCGCGCTACGCAGCCGAGGAATCTCTCTTCGATCTCTCGCGCAAGCCTGGCCACCGCCGACTCTCAAACCCATCACCGCTTCGGCGCCACAACCTTACTAACCTGCGCCACATCCTTCCGTATCCTTACCCGCAAAACCTTCCGCTGGTTCGATTCCAACACTTCAAACCGGTGCCCCCCCAGATCGATCTTATCCCCCGGCTCCGGCACTTTCCCCGACACATGACTCAACAATCCCGCAATCGTAGTCACCGCGGCATCCGACTTATCCCCAAACTTCACGCCCAGCAACTCCTCCACATCGCCAATGTTCATGCTCCCACGCATCACCAGCCCGCCGTCCGGCTCGCGTACCACATCGGGAGCCGGCTGCTTCGCGTCATACCCGCTCTCGCCCACAATTTCTTCCACCAGATCCTCTACGGTAGCGATCCCCGCAACCGACCCATGCTCGTCGATCACCACCGCCAGCGGCTGCCCCTTCTGCCGCATCTCGCGCAGCAGGTCCGATCCCGCTTTCGTCTCGGGGATAAACAGCACCGGCCGCGCCAGCTCCCGCACTTTCCGTTTCGGCAAATCCTGGTCCGCGATATGCAACAGATCCTGCGCGTGTACCACTCCAAAAATATCGTCCAGCGACTTCTCGTACACCGGCATCTTCGAGAACTTCTTCTCCACAAATTTGGCGTGCAATTCCTCTAGCGTGGACTCCGCCGCCACCGCGATTATGTCCGGACGCGGCGTCATCACCTCGCGCACCCGCTTGTCGCTGAACTCCACCACCTGCTCGATCAGGTCAGCCTGCTCCGGCTCGATGATGCCTTCTTCCTCCGCGGCTTCCACCAGCGCTTCGATGCCTTCTTCGGTGCGCTGCTCCTCGGTTTTTTCCGCGTCCTGCTCGGAGATGCGCGCCAACGATTCCGCGCCTTCCAGAAAAACGCGCACCGGCCATACCAGCCACATAAACAACCTTATGACCGGCAAAAATCGCAGCAGCCATCGCCCGGTGGTGCGATACAACAGCATGTCCGGAATGAAATGCATGAAGATGACTACTTCGAGCGACAAGAACACGCAGAACTGCACCACCGATTCCCACGCTTCCGGAACGAAGTGCACCACCCCGCGCGTCGTCTCCAAAACAAGAAACGCCAGCCAGAAATGTCCCAGAATCCGAAACGTGCGCCCCCCGCTGCGCCGCCGGATGTGCAGCCTCGGCTCGATCTCCGCTTCGAATATTTCCAGGTGTTCGTGAATGCGCCCGGTGGTCATGCGCCCGAGCTCGCGATAAATCAACGTAAGGTAGGAAAAAATGGGCAGGCCAAGAGCCAGAATCAGAATGCCCAGCGTAAATAGCCAGCTGAACGTCACGCCAGCCCTAGCCGCTTCCTCAATCCGTATTCCATGCGCTGCATTTCGCCGCGATCCGCTTCGTGGTCGTAGCCGAGGAGATGCAGAATTCCATGCAAAATTAGAATTTTCAGCTCAGCCGCCAGCGTTCGCCCGTAAGCCCTGGCATTGCGTTGCGCGACCGCCGGCGCAATTGCGATATCCCCCAGCAGATCACCGCTCACCAATCCCAGCGGCACCCGCATCCGCAACCGCGTATGCCCGGGCCTTCGCGATTCCTCCGAAGCCACCGCCCTGCTGCGTTTCACCGCCGGGAAAGATAAAACGTCCGTAGGCCCCGCTTTTTTTCGAAACAACTCATTCATCCCAGCGATCTCCGCATCGCTCACCAGGCAAATCGTTACCTGCGCTTCTCCCAGCCGCAGTTCCCGCCGCACCCGCTTCAGAAATAATTCCAGCGCGTCCGTCGACACGCGCACCGAACGCTGCCGGTTCAATATCATCTCTTACGTAACGTCTTGGCCCGCGCCGCGAACGCCTTCTTCGCCCTGCTCGCGCACCGATTCTTTGGCGTCTTCTTTCACTCGCCGTTCACCGCGCCCGTTCGCGGCATTCGCGGCAATGTTCCCGGCACTAGTTGCAGGATTGTTCGCGGCACTCGTCGCGGCATTGTTTCCGGCGTGAATGCCCGAATTCCTGTGCGCATGCCCTGGATGCGCCACATCATACTCTTCGTACGCGCGAATAATCTGCTGCACCAGGTTGTGCCGCACCACGTCCTTCTCTCCGAATTGAATCGTGCCGATGCCCTCAATTTTTCCGCACACTTCCAGCGCCTCGATCAATCCCGACTTCCTACCCGCGGGCAGATCGATCTGCGTCACGTCCCCGGTAATCACCGCCTTGGAATTGAACCCCAGCCGCGTCAGGAACATCTTCATCTGCTCGCTGGTGGTGTTCTGCGCCTCGTCCAGAATCACAAACGAATCGTTCAGCGTGCGCCCGCGCATAAACGCCAGCGGCGCCACCTCGATAATCCCTTTTTCAACGAACCGCTCCAACTTGTCCGCGTCCAGCATGTCGTACAGTGCGTCGTACAGCGGCCGCATGTACGGATCGATCTTTTGCTGCAGCGTCCCCGGCAAAAATCCCAGCCGCTCCCCGGCTTCTACCGCCGGCCGCGCCAGAATAATGCGGTTCACTTGTTTCGACAGCAGAGCGCTCACCGCCATGGCCACCGCAATATACGTCTTGCCCGTACCGCCCGGCCCGATCCCGAACATCATGTCGTGCTTCTCAATCTCTTCCATGTAGCGCCGCTGGCTCGCGTTCTTGGGCGCCACCTGTTTCTTCCCAAACGAACGCGCCCGCCCCGGCTCAAACATCGTGCGCGGCGATTCATGCGGCTCATCGGTTGCCACGCGAATCAGTATCTTCACCTCCGCGCTGGTCAACGGCTTCCCGTGACGCGTCAGGTGGTTGTACTCCTCCACAATCTTCACCGCCTGGTCCACGCTGTCCTGCTCGCCTTCGATGGTCAGCCGCGTGTCCTGCAGGTGCGTGCGCACGTGCAGCACTTCTTCCAGCAGGCGCACGTTGTCGTCCAGCGTGCCAAAAAACGGTTCAATTTGGCCGGATATATGTACGGTACGTCTCATCCAATTGGCAGGTTTTCCAGCTATGGGCAACGAGTGGCCGATGGGTTCCTCCGGGCTTGCCTGACCGCGATGCAGTCAACTCGGGAAGAAACTTCTTCCACCCTATCCCAGCCATCCGGCGCGGTCAAGGTTCACCGAAGACCTGCGTTTTATCCATTCACAGCCACCATCGCCAGCCTCCATTTCGTGCCCAAGTCGTCACCCAACTTTAGTACCGGCAAATCGTAACCGTCTTCCTATCGACCCACACCACGCCTTCCGCGAATATACCCTCCTGACGACACATTAGAACTTGCACATCATCCGTGGGCTAAAGGGTTCTGAGGGGAAAAACATGACGCTTCAACCGAAATACCTGGCACTCCTGGCGGGTCTCGCGCTCGCCCAGGCCGCTTCATCGCAGCAAATCAGCAAACCGCTCTCGTCGCTCGCTGGCAACTTTGCAACCGGCACTATTCTGTGCCGCAACGGTTCCAGCGTGCCGATGACCGCCGACGCCGAGCAATCTCTGCCGCTGCGGCTCGTCGCCACTCTCGATTGCGGCCAGCAAGTCTCGTTGCTGTCCGCCGGCGAGAGCTACACCGTAAACGTGCGCACCGCTGAAGGCAAAAGCGGCTACGTGGCGTGGATGAACGTCACCAAGGGCGAGGCCGTCTCCTCCCACAAAAACGTGCACCAGACCGCGCCAGTCCATGACGGGGTAGCCCGCTGGGTCGCCGGCACCCCCGGCTCCGAACGACTCTATAGCGAAGGCTCGCTGGTCGAATCACTCACCGTGGACGGCGTCACCGTCCAGGTCTCCATGCAGGACACCGGCTGGAAATTGCTGGCCAATATTGCCGTCGCCAATCACAGCCTCGAAGGCGTGAACGTAGTCCCCTCTCACATTGTGCTCAACGACCTCGGACACGTGAACAAGTCGCTCGCCTATCAGGACCCCAACAAACTAAAAGGCGCCGTGAACCATCAGATTTTGTGGACCACTTCCAACGCGTCCGCCAGCCAGGGCGGATATCTGGCCGCCTACGCGCGCCAGCCTTATGGCGAATACATACCCGCTTCCGGCACACAAAATTACCTCGCCGAGCATCAGGCCAACATCCAGCTCGTCAGCGATCACAAAGTGGACTTCAACCCGCACTCCCAGATTCACACCGTCGCGCTCAGCGAATCCGTGGTGCTGCCCAACCAGCAAATTTCCGGCACCACCTGGTTCCAGCGCCGTGGCAAGCGGCAGGACATGATCCTCAGCGTGCCGGTCGGCGGCGTGCTCTACGAGTTCCCGCTTTCCTTCAACAACGAAAAGTAAAAGTAAACCTCAGCCCTACCCTGCAAAATGCCCCGCGTCGCTTCGGCGACCGGGGCATTTTCATTATTGGCGCCAGGCGCCCGGCCCTTACCGGTCGTCCCGGCTAGCCGAACGCCGGCGATTCGGCCCGCTTTGGCCAAAGCCCGGATTACCTTTTAATGGTAGAATTTCAGCAGAAATTAAAAAGGAGCAATAGATGGCAGGTCAAGGCACCAAGATCAAGAAGAAGAAAAAGTCGGTTCTAAAGCGCGCCGCGCAATCCATTGAACGCGCCGAAGTCAATCGCGCCAACCGCACTCGCGTGCGCACATTGATGAAGCGCTTGCGCACCGCAGTTAGCGCCGGTGACGCCACCGCCGCCGGCAATTTGCTCCAGCCCACGCTCAGCGCCATCGACCGCGCCATTACCAAGGGCGTGCTCCACGAAAACACCGGCAACCGCTACAAATCGCGCCTGGCCCTCGCCCACAACGGCCTCAAAGCCAGCGCCGCCAAGTAATCACGCTTAGTTCACAACTCATAATGTTTGGAACACCTCATACCGTGTCGCGTGTGGGGTTTTTGTTCGACTGATCTTGGCGACACTCATTTCAACAAGCAAAAACTGTCATTCCGACCGGAGCAGCGGGGCCTTTTCTTCCTCGTTCGCTCGTGTTTACCCTGAGTCTGCCGAAGGGCGAACGACCCGCGCTGCGAAGTGGAGGAACCTCTCTTCGATCTGTCGCGCAAGCCACCTTTCTTCGCCAAACCGATCAGTTCAGCGCCCGCCGCCCGCCGCTAAAACCCTACCCGTCAACTCCGCCACCAAAAACTCCATCACCGTTCGCGAATCCTTACTGCTCTTCAACCGGTCATCTGCCTTTTTCAACGCCTGCAACCCACTCAACAATTGCTCCTTCGAAGACTTCCGCGCCGCTCGCAACGCCAACTCCGCCTGCTCCGGGCGCATCCCCAAAGTCCGCGCCGCCTGCCAGCCATTCATCGCGCCCTTAATCTCGCTGGCCTCAATCAATTTCCGGTACATCCAGGTCATCGCGCCCACCATGCCAATCGGTTCTTCGCCCTCACGCATCAGCCGGTCCAGAAAATCCAGCGCCTTCTTCCCTTGCCGCGAAGCCAGCAAGTCCGCCAATTCCCACACGGTAGTGGTCTTTTCCGACGACACCATGGCCGTCACATCCTCGCGCCGAATAGTTTTTCGCTCCCCGAGATACGCCGCCAACTTTTCAATCTCCGTCTTCAGCCGCATCAAGTCCGCCGCCACGCGTTCGGCCAAATCCTCCGCTGCGCCTTTCTCGAATTCCAACCCCTGTTCCTTCGCGAGACTTCCCGCCACCGTCACCGCCGCGGACTGCCGTTGTTCGGGATTCTCGCCCAGCCCGACTTCCACCACCAGCGTGCGCTGCGCCAGCACCTTGGCCAGCTTCATGCGTTCATCCAGCCGCGCCGCCTCAATCACCAGCACCGTAAACGGCGCGGGATCGCCCAGGTACGTTTCCAGTTGCGCCACCGTCTCGTCGCGATTTTTCTCCCCGAATTTTTCAATAGCTCCCGCGTCCTCCAGGAAAACCACCTGCTGCGGCGACAGCATCGGCAGGCTTTGCGCTTGCGTCAACGCTGCATCCGTATCCCCGCGCTCCGCCGAGTAACAAGATACCGCCCACGTCCGCGAAGCTTCCGGCACAAACGCCTCGATCAATCGCGCGCGGCACGCGTCCCGCAGGTACGGCTCTTCCCCCAGCAAAACGATCGCGGGTATCACCTTCCCTTTTTCCAGCCGGCTCAGCAATTCCTGCGTAGAAACTCGCGCCATCCGCAAACACTCCTCTTAATAATTCTCGATCACCGCGGCCACCAGCCGCGAAGCGAAATCCCGGGCGATGCGGTCCACCGCCGGATCCTGTTCTTCGAAAAAACTCTTCAAATCGTTGGGATCCAGATTCGTCGAAATCTCATATTCATTGCGAAACACGAAATTCTCGGCGTGGTAAAGCACCTTGGAGGTCGCCGACTCCGTCAGCGTGACCTCGCACTTCACGGTAATCAGCATGGTGGTGGCGCGGCCCGTGGTGGTATCGAAAACCAGCGGCACCGCTTCCACGCTCAGCACTTTCCCGCGCAACACCGCGTCGCCGTCGTCGGATTTCGACACTACTTTGTACTGCGTGCGCGCCAGAAACTCGTGCACCGTGGCCGCCGCCAGCTTCTGTTCGATGCGATAGCTGCTGGTCTTGTTCTCCAGCGCCATTACGGCAATGGTGTGAATGCTCTTTGGCAGCGCATCGTTGCGCCCCGCAACGTGATACCCGCATCCGCCCGCGCTCAGCGCCGCCACCAAAGCCATGCGCATTGGCCAGCAACAAAATTTCCGCACCATTACAATAGCATCTCCGCGAGTTTCACCGCGTTCGCCGCCGGCAACCGTATGTTGTCCGCCGCTCCCCACAACCACCATGTCTCGGGATTGGAAACGTCCTGCTGCGGTGTCGCCAGGTGAATCGTTTTTTCTCCCGCTACGCTGACGTTGCTCGGACCGGCATCAGGTTCTACCGGCATCGAGAACCCCGCATCCGTACAAGCTTGCACAATGGTTATGGCGTCGCTTCCCGCATCGAAAACTCCCGTCGCCGAAAACGCCGAGCCGTAAAACACCGGCGCGTGTATCACTTGAATCGCCGGCAAGGCGGATTTTCCGTCCACGCTGGCTCGTACTTCCGCGCGCCAGCGCTCGCGAGTGGAGCTCAATTTGTGCGAACTCGCTGGCCCAAAGCGGTCCAGCATATTGAAGGCTACTTGCGTGTCGAATACCGGCTGGCCCACGCCCTGAAACGACAATAGCTGCCCCGTCTGGCTCTCCAACTCCTCAATCCCGGCGCGCCCCGCTTCCGATACCGCTTCGAATCCCACCAGCATCAGCCGCCTCAGCCCCACTCGCGACAACGCCAGCGCCAATCCGGCCGCCGCCGTCGCAATCGCCGAAGGCACCGCAAACATCTTCGCCTCCGTATCGAACTCGCGCCCGCGCAGCCAGTCCAGTTTAGGAAACCACGCCACCGTCCCTTCGCTTTCCGCCACTGCGCCGGACAAATCGATAATTTTTGCCCCGGTCTGCCGCGCTGCCGGCAAATTCGTTTTCACAAAGCTGCACGACCCCGCAAAAAAAATACACTCGGCACGGTCGAAGCTGCCTTCCTCCACCGGTTGAATCACCGCCGGTTCGCCGCCGGCTTCCGTCAGCGTTCCCGCCGCCGGCAATTCGTCCACCAGTGAAAAGTCTTCGCCCGCGAAGCGGCTCTCTCCCAGCAGCGTTCGGAGCTCCGCGCCCAGCAGCGAAGAGGCTCCAGCGATTACGATTCGATTGGAACGGCGCTCGAGAGCAGGCATGATCAGGCGGGCCGAGAAACCATCCGGTGCCGCACCATGCGCACCACGTGCAGCACCACGCCGACAACCGCATAGGTACAGGCCAGCAGCACCAGAATATATTCAGAAAACAGCCACGACAACGCCACGATCAGGCACAACAGCACAATCGCCAGCGACGGTTGCTTGCGAGTCCACGGAATATCTTTGAAGCTGTAATACCGCACTGTGCTGGTCATCAGCGCTCCCAGGCACGCGGCCATCACAAACCAGGCCACCGACCATCGCCAGTCGTGAAGCGGTTCTTTGAATCCATGTACCAGCGAAGCCACCACTGCCGCCGCCGCCGGCGTCGGCATGCCCACGAAAAACTTGGAGCTGCCGGGCGCCATTCCCTGCACATTAAATCGCGCCAGTCTCCACGCACAGCAGATCAGAAATGCCAGGCAGCACACCCAGCCGAATTCGCTCAGTTGATGGAACGAAGCGCGCCCAAGTTCGGTCAGGCTTCGTACCCCCCACGCATAGGCCATCACCGCCGGTGCGATGCCGAAACTGCATACATCCGCCAGCGAATCCAGTTGCACGCCGAATTCGGTATTCGTTCCGGTCATGCGCGCTACCCGGCCGTCCATCGAATCGAACAGAATCGCCAGCCCAATCGCTTTAGCGGCGTGATCGAACTGCTCCGCTCCGCCCACCAGCGAAGCCACGACGGCGTAGTAACCGCACAAAAGGTTCCCCACCGTGAAAAGACTCGGCAACAGGAAAATTCCACGGCGCAGCCGCGGATTGGTGATGCGCCGCTTGCGGAACGGCGTCTGTGGATGTGCTTGTTCGTCCATCCCTAACTCTGCTCCCCTGTCGGCACCGGGATTGCCTCCGTCGTGATTGTTCGCGCGCGTTCGATAGCCCGCTCCTTTAGCGCCGGCCAATTGGCGAGCACGGAAGATCCGCCTTTCACGTTCTGCCCCACTTTCACCACAATCTCCGCATCGCGCGGGACCCACAGGTCAACCCGCGACCCAAAGCGCACCAGACCGATTCGCTCGCCGCGCGCCACATAATCGCCCTTCTTTTTCCAGCTGACCACCCGCCGCGCAATCAGTCCTGCGATTTGTTTGAACATCAGTTCACCCGCGGCGGTGGACACCGTAAAAATGTTCTGTTCGTTTTCCGTCGAAGCGCTCGCGCGCATGGCCGCCAGGAACTTTCCGGGGCGGTACTCCATCTTCGTAATCGTCCCGGCGGCCGGCGCGCGGTTCACGTGTACGTTCCACACCGCCAAAAAAATGCTCACTCGCTTGCCCGGTTTCCCAGCGTACTCCTCATCCTGCACCACCACCACTCGACCGTCCCCGGGCGAAACGATGGCGCCGGGGTCCGCCGGAATCACCCGGTCTGGATTACGAAAGAAAGAGAAAACAAACAGCGCCAGCAAGATCAGCAGCCAGCCCGCCACGTTCCAGCGCAAAAATAAAGCCGCGCCCCCGGCCAGGAGCAGCGGCAACCCGAAATAATATCCTTCTTTAACCATGCTGGGAGTAGACCCCGACGCCTACACACGTTGCATGGTCATTCTACGACAGATTCTCGCGCTGGCGGCCTACAGAGCCGCACACACACCCGCCGAGGATGCCACAGCCGACAAGGGTGCCCGACCCTAAGGTTTTTGCAGGGTCGGGTCTTTAACCTGAAGGCCCCAGACTCACACTATTGCGGGCTATTGCGTCTGATCGGGAGGCGCGCCATGCAGGCGCGCGGCCAGCAACTCCATCTCATCTTTCACGTGTAGCTTTAATTTCTTAAGTCTGATTTCTTCCAGGAGGTCTTCAGAACTGAGGTAGCTAGAGGTGGAAATTCGATTTAGTTCCGTTTGATATTTCGAGTGCTGCTCTGCCAGACGCTGGTACTCGGCGTCCGTATCGAGCAGTATGTCCCGAGGGTTCCGCGCCATGCTTGCCATGCGTTCCTCCTCAACACTGCATTTCCGGATTTGTGTGAACACTACATGAACGAAAGATAGCACTTCGATTTTCCACGTCAAGAGGGAACCGCTGGAACTTCAGTACTACGCTGTGAGTTTCTTCTCCATCAGTACCGCATTGTCTGTAGGGTCCCTGTAGTACGCCACGCGCTTTCCGGCTTCGCGAAAACCGTGGCCCTCGTAGAATGAAATTGCGCCCTGGTTCGACTCGCGCACTTCCAGATACATGCGTTCCCCTTTCTGCGATGCAGCAATCGTCTCGGCCGCCGCAAGTAGCTTACTTCCCGCGCCCTTCCGCCGGAATGCGGGTTCAATGGCCATGTTCAAAAGCTCCGCCTCTCCGGCCGTCACGCGGGCTGCCAAAAAACCGCAGATTCGCGCTGCAAATTCAGCCACCAGAATCACTTGGCCGGATAAATCCGCCTCAACGAAGCCGTTTTCAGTCCATTGAGCGGCTTCCGGAGAGTTGCGGCAAATCGACATCACCGTCCCAAGGTCCGCAGGCGAATAGTTTCTGATTCTCACGGCCGCGATTTCGGCCGCGGGCTCACTTTGGGCCCGCATGCGCGCCCTTCCAGTTCACTTCCACGTAGGGCCGCCGGACATAATTGGCGTCCAGTTGGAGCGCATCCGTAACTTTCCCTGCCAAGGCCCGGCGATGACCAAGCTTGCCAATCAGAGGAGCTAATGTACTCGAAACGGTCATAATCTCTTCGCCGCGATCCGCTCGCCTGGTCCATGCGGCGATTCCAATGACCGGGGATGCATCGGTCGAAACCCACGCCACGGAGTCTGTACCGGCCAGCTCCTCTACGCGCGCCAGGAATTCCTCCGGGCCTGCGACCAGCTCTTCGCCCTCCAGAGTCAGTTCGTTTTCCGCGCGCCTATACGCCGCGCCGAATAACTGGTCCTTTTGCGCCGTCACAAACGACGCAACATACGTGGGCGCACTGCCTCCCGCCAGACCTTCCTTCGCCAGAACTTCGAGCCGCGAAACCGCAACAATCGGCTTGCCGAACACTTCTGCCCAGGCTTTCACGGTCGTCAGCCCGATGCGCACGCCGGTAAAAGACCCTGGCCCGGCCGACACCGCGTACAAATCCACCTCGCTCAAGCTCCTCTCCCCCGCAGCGAGAAGCGCACCGTTCGTAGCTGGTAACAACCAGGAGGAATACTCTTCCGCGCCTTCGTGAACCACTTTATGCAGAACCGTGGAGTCCAACAGAACCGCCACGCTCCCCCGTGCATCGCACGTATCTATCGCCAGTACAATCATATAGCGCCGTTGCCCATCATACCCGGACGGACCGATTCAGCCCAACGCGCGTGCGTTCGAACCGTCCACCGCTGTGTTCGAACGCTGCGAATCATTCGAATCATTCCAAAACTCTGCTAAGCAATCCGAATGCCAAATTGGTAACTAATTTTCCCTAACTCTATCATTCCACTGCATATACCTTGACTCTTCCGACACATCCGCGTACATTCTTTACTGTACCTCGAGGGGGGCAACCGCATCCATGGATTACAAAATCGGCGACAAGGTCGTTTACCCAAACCACGGCGTTGGAATTGTCGAGCAAATCAGTTACGGCGTTTTGAATGGCAGGACGGAACGCTACTTCATGATCCGTATCGTTTCCAGTGGCTTGCGCGTTATGGTTCCGCAATCGAATGCCATGATCGTAGGTCTTCGCTCCGTGATTCGTTCCACGGATTCGATGAAGGTGCTGGGCTTCCTCGAAAAGGGCAAGCTCAATTCGCATCACGACTGGAAGCACCGCTTTAAAGAAAACTCCGAGCGCATGCGCACCGGTGCATTGCTCGAAGTGGCGGTGGTCCTCAAGAGCCTCGTTTCACTCAGCTGCAGCAAGCCTCTCTCCTTCCGCGAAAAGAAAATGCTCGAACGCGCCAAGTATTTGCTGGTAAGCGAAATGGCCACCGCACGCAACACGTCCCCGGAAAGCGCGGAAGCCATTGTCGTGAAGTCATTGGCCAAAGCAAAGTTGCAGTTCCCGGTGTTGACCGAAAAGTTCGACTAACTTTTACCTTACAGATTTCTCAGCCATTCGATTTCTTCAGCGGGCAACCCAGGTTGCCCGCTTTTTCTTTTCGGCGAAAGAATACCTGCGGCGTGAAGTAAATATTGTTTCTAAGCGAGTGATTTGCCGCGTGACTGCCCCGCGAGACTACCGCTCACCTTTTTCCTTTTTCTCTCCTCGTTTTTTTCCTTTTTTCTCCGCTGGTCTCTTTCTTTTTTCCCCAACCACCGCCGCCCGGTGTCTCGATCCGCAGAATGTCTCCTGCTTCAGCGTGGAACGCACACTTTCCCGCCAGTGAAGTTTTCTTTCCGCCGCGAAGCAATTCGTTTTTGCCGCGCTTCCCGGCCGAGCCGCCAGCCAGCCCGTACGGGCCGCGGTCGCGGCGATCACTTAAGATTCCAACCTGCGTGGATGTCAACAATTCGATCTCGCGAAC
Organism: Candidatus Acidiferrales bacterium; assembly: GCA_038238965.1. Taxonomy (GTDB): domain Bacteria; phylum Acidobacteriota; class Terriglobia; order Acidiferrales; family UBA7541; genus Acidiferrum. The sequence goes on from JBBSFG010000058.1 coordinate 13,408, forward strand.
GATGCCATCGCCACCGCGGAATTTTCCCGCGCCGCCAGAATTTCGCCGGATGGAGTAGCTGCGCACACGCACCGGGTAAGTTTGCTCGAACACTTCGATGGGCGTGTTCCACGAATTGGTCATGTGCGTGTGCACGGCGGAAATTCCGTCGAGTCCGGGACGCGCGCCCATGCCTCCGGCAATGGTTTCGTAATACGCGAACTGATTATTATTTCGTGGGTCGCGGCCGCCCAGCGTCAGATTATTCATGGTGCCCTGGCTGGCGGCGGGGATGCGTGACGGCGCGGCTTTAGCGAGCGCGCGGAAAAGCGTGTCCACCATGCGCTGCGAAGTTTCCACGTTTCCACCGGCGACGGCCCCGGGTGGCATGGCGTTCACGATGGTTCCTGATGGTGCGATCACGCGGATGGGACGGATCAGCCCGGACGTGGCGGGAACATCTTCCGCGAGCAGGCAGCGAAACACGTAATAAACCGCGGACACCGCGATGGCTTCGACAGCGTTTACGTTACCCGCGCTTTGCGGAGCAGAGCCTGAGAAATCCACTTCGGCGTGGTCGCGATTGATTTTAATGCGCACGCGGATTTTCAATGCGCCGGCGTGTATGCCGTCGCCGTCCAGAAATTCTTCTGCACTGTACACACCGGGTTTCAGAGCGCGCAGCGCGGATTTCATCATGCTTTCCGAATATTTCAGCAGGACATTGCCGTAAGTGTGCAATTCCCTTTGGCCATATTTCGCGGCAACTTCACGAAGCCGCCGCTCGCCGGTTCGGCACGAAGCAATCTGCGCCGCCAGATCGCCTTCACGCTCCGCCGGTGTACGCACGTTGGAGAGAATCATGGCAAGTACATCGCGATTTACCTGGCCGCGACGAACGAGATGCACCGCGGGAATGCGCAGGCCTTCTTCGTAAATTTCGCGCGCGGGGCCCATGGAGCCGGCCAGCGCTCCACCGACGTCGGCATGGTGCGCGCGATTGGCGACATAGAAAAACGGCTGCGTTTTATTTCGCAGGTGGACGGGCATCACCATAGTCAGGTCCGGCAGATGCGTGCCGCCGGCAAAGGGATCGTTGAGTACAGCGACGTCGCCCGGTTCGAACTGCAACGCGGAGCGAACAGCTGCGACACTCGCGGGCATGGAACCCAGGTGCACGGGCATGTGATCGCCCATGGCCAGCACTTCGCCGCGAGCATCGTAGACGGCGCAAGAATAGTCGCGGCGCTCTTTTATGTTTGGTGAAAACGCCGACCTGCGCAGCACCGCGCCCATTTCTTCAGCGATGGAATGGAAAATATTCTTGAAGATTTCAAGCCGCGTGGGATCGGGCTGGGGATTCGATGTACGCATAGATGACTTACGCATGACGGATTTGTGAATGGATACTTTCCGCCGGCTCATCTGGATGCTCGCGACAAGATCAATTGGCCGTACGTGTCAACGCGGGCTTTCCAACCCGGGGGAACCAGCGTGGTGGCGCTGTATTCCATGGCGACGGCGGGGCCTGAGAAAATGTCGCCGGCGCGCAAATCGTCGCG
>JBBSFG010000059.1:0-14873 GCA_038238965.1 Candidatus Acidiferrales bacterium
GGCTGCCGTATGCGACGGCTCCGGCGGGCCGCAAAGTTCGCCAATCCGGATTTCTGATTCCCGATATCGGAGACAGTTCGCGCAAAGGCTTTACGTTTGGCGAGGCTTTTTACTGGGCGCCGAAGCCCTGGTTGGACGCCACGTTCGGCGCGCAGTACCTTAGCCGCCGCGGAGCCGCCGAACGCGGAGAGCTTCGCGCCAAACCTTTCGAAGGCACCACGATAAACTACACGTATTTCGGCGTCGACGACCGCGGCTTGCTAGTCAACGGCGTGCGGCAGCCGCAGGGCGGCGATCAGCAGCGCCTGGATATTGAATCGCTATTGCCGGGCGGCTGGAGGTTCGTCACCGACTATAATCATCTTTCTTCCCTGACCTTTCGATTGGCTTTCGCGGACACATTTGGCGACGCTATCAATTCGGAAGTACGCAGCGCGTTTTTCCTGACCAACAATTTTCGGGGATTCAGCGTCAACTTCGCGGCGCTGAATGACAAGAGTTTTCTGCAGATTAATCCAGCGGTGGGCGTTACGCTGCGAAACCTGCCGGAAGCGCGCTTCGACTCCGTGGAACAGGCGCCGTGGCGCAACCTGCCGGTTTATTTTGGACTGGAGAGCTTTGCCGGGTTCGTGCACCGGTCCGACAGCGAAATCAATACGCCAAGTTTTGTGGGCCGCACGGAGTTCGCGCCACGGGTTACGGTTCCCATTCATTTTGGTCCGTGGCTGGGAGTGACGGCGTCGGCGGCTTTCCGCACGACGCGGTACGGCGCTTCATTGACAGCTCCCGACGAGGTAAGCGAACGCTCCATCACCCGCAACACGGGAGAAATTACGCTGGACCTTCGGCCGCCCACGCTGGAGCGTTTTTTTGACCGGCCTAAATCAAAACGAAAGTACAAACATTCGCTCGAGCCGGTGATCACCTACCGTTATGTGACGGGCGTGAACAATTTCGCGGATTTCATCCGCTTTGATTCGGATGCAACGCTGACGGACACGAATGAAATCGAGTACGGATTTACACAACGTTTCTTTGTCAAGGGCGAGGGAGACGATCACGCGCGCGAGCTGGCCTCCTGGCGCATCGTGCAGAAACACTTTTTCGATCCGACATTTGGCGGCGCGGCGGTTTTCGGGGAGCGCAACGTTTTTCAGGCGCTGAATTCCATCACGCCGTTTGCGTTTGCGCTGGGGCCGGTGCATTGGTCGCCCATCGTCAGCGACCTGACCATTTCGCCGGGCAGCGATTTCGACATCGAGCAGATCCTGGAGTACGACCCGACACTTGAGAAGCTAACTACCGTCGGCACGCTGTTTAAATTAAAGCCCTACGGAAAATTCTTTGCCACCGTGGCCCATTTCCGGCTGTCGGCGGACCCGATTCTGCAACCGCCGTCCAATCAGGTGCGCACATTGTTTGGCTACGGGAGTCTCAATGGTAAGGGATTCAGCGCCGCCGCGGGAATCAGCTACGACGTCACCCATAGCGCGTTGCAGAACCAGTTGATGCAGGTCAGCTACAACGGCCGTTGCTGCGGAATCGCGCTGGAGTACCGGCGCATCGCGCTGGGGCAGGTACGCACGGAAAACCAGTTTCGCGTGGCGTTCATCATCGCGAATATTGGAACATTCGGAAATCTGCGGCGGCAAGAAAAGATTTATTAAGAAATGAACGAAACGGACTTAGCCTATGCCTCGATCGGCGATATTGCCCGGTTCTTTCGCGCCGGCAAATTGTCTCCGGCGGAGCTGACCGAAGTCCTGCTGAAGCGTATCGAGCGGCTTCATCCAAAACTGAATGCATTCATCACGGTAACGGCCGAACTCGCTCGCGCTCAAGCGAAAAGCGCCGAAGCGGAACTGTTCTCTGCGCGAAAACGAAAATCGCACGCCGATCGTGGGCTGCTTCACGGCATACCGATTTCGCTGAAGGACAATATATGCACGGCGGGGGTGCGCACCACGGCCGGGTCGAAAATTCTTGGCGGATTTTTCCCTGAACGCGACGCCAAGGTTGTGACGCGCCTGAAAGAGGCCGGCGCTGTTTTTCTTGGCAAGACAAACCTGCATGAATTTGCCTACGGCGTGACCAACAACAATCCGCATTACGGCGCCGCGCACAACCCGTGGGACGTTTCTAGAATTCCGGGCGGGTCTAGCGGAGGTTCCGCCGCGGCGGTGGCCGCCGGGCTTTGTTTCGGCAGCATTGGGACCGATACGGGTGGGTCCATTCGTATACCAGCCTCGCTGTGCGGCGTGGTGGGATTGAAGCCCACCATTCACCGCGTCGACGCGAGCGGCGTGATTCCGCTTTCCGTGAGCCTGGATTGCGTGGGGCCGTTGGGGAGGACCGCGGAAGATGCCGCGATACTTTTCCGCGCATTGACAGGCGATCGCACCCGAAAAGGCGTGGCGCGAACGTTAAAGAATGTTCGGCTTGGAGTGCCGCGTGAGTTTTTCTTTGATGTGGTTTCCGCCGACGTGGGAAAAGTATTCGAAGGCTCACTGGGCTGCGTTCGCCGGCTCGGTGCGAAGATTGAAGATGTGTTAATCCCGCTGCTGAACGATACGGAAAGCGCCGGCAACCGCATCGGCTGGGCGGAAGCCACGCACTACCATCAACAATCGGGCTGGTTCCCCGGGCGCGCGGATGAATACAGCGATGATGTTCGCACGCGCCTGGAAGCGGGAACTAAAGTAACGGCGGCGGAATACCTGGAAGCGCTCGAGCAGCAAAAGAAATTCGTTACGCAATTGCGCGGTGCGATGGAGGACTCGGCGATTGACGCGCTCATGGTGCCGACCACGCCCATTGCGGCCCCGCTTACCGGCGAAGAAACAACTCGAGTAGGGAAAGCGGAGTATCCCACGCGGGCGCTGTTGCTGCGGTTGAACCGGCCCGCCAACCTGGCGGGCGTTCCCGCTATTTCCGTCCCGTGCGGATTCACGCCGGCGGGATTGCCGCTGGGCGTGCAATTCATCGGCGCGGCAAACAGTGAAGAACTGCTGCTCGAGATCGCCAGGGTATTTCAGCATGCGAACCGGTCCCGGAAACATCCGGATTTCGCGGCCTAGCGTAATCTCATAGCGAGGGATTTCTCCGACGGTTATGGGAGAATAGAGAGTCGATCGTCTCTGCGCTATCGCCAACATGCATAACTTTTTTGGGTTCTCCAACTCATGAGCGACGTTTCCCTTGCGGGAGCGTTTCTCGCCGGCCTGGTTTCGTTTCTGTCGCCGTGCGTTTTGCCGCTGGTTCCGGGCTACATCTCCATGCTTTCCGGGATCGGCATGGAGCAATTGCGAAAAGGGGAATTGCCGCGCTCGGGACTTTTTGGATCGTCACTCGCGTTCGTGGCCGGATTTTCCGTGGTGTTCATTTCCTTCGGGGCGTCGGCCAGCGCTGTCGGAGCGTTTCTTCGCCAGAACCGCGGCTTGCTTGCACCCATTGCGGGAGCGCTGATTATTCTGTTCGGGCTGCACCTGTTGGGAGTGCTGATCAAGCTGACGCTGAGAACGGGAATGATCATTGGCGGCGTGCTGGCATTGCTGGGGGTTATCTGCCTGGCGCGGCATGCTCCGCTATTTTGGGGATTCGGCGCGACGCACTTTTTTTCGTTGTCGCTGATCGGATTTCTGGGACCGTCGATGGCCCGCTGGCTGAATCGCGATGTGCGCATACAAAGCAAAGTCGGCCAGCCGGGCGTGTGGAGCGCTTTCCTGCTGGGATTCGCGTTTGCGTTCGGGTGGACGCCGTGTATCGGGCCAATCCTGGCCACCGTTCTGGCACTGGCTGCCGCGAGCGACACGATCGCGCGCGGCATTCTGCTTCTGGCGGTTTATTCGGCCGGGCTGGCGGTACCCTTTTTGCTCACCGCGTTGGGGATTGGACAGTTTCTGCGTTTTTATCAGAGTTTTCGCAAGTATCTGCACGCCGTGGAGGTTTTCAGCGGCGGATTATTGCTGTTCGTCGGCGGGCTTGTGTTCGTGAACAAACTGACCTGGCTCTCGGGTAAACTGACTTTCTTGAACCGATTTTCACTGTGAGGGCAGGACGATAGAAAAGCAGGAATGAAAATGAAGAACATTTCGATCATCGTTGTAACGGTGCTGGTGTTGATTGGTGTGACCTACTATGCGGACAAGGCCACGCGCGTGAACAAGAACGGCACGACGCATGCTTCATTAGCGTCGCCGGGCAAATCCATTGCCGCGCCGGCGCCGGACGTGCATTTCAAGAATCTCGACGGAAAAGACGTGGCCTTGAGCGATTACGACGGCAAAGTGGTACTGGTGAATTTCTGGGCCACCTGGTGCGACCCCTGCCGCGTGGAGATTCCCTGGCTGATCGAAATGCAGCAGAAGTATGGGCCGCAGGGATTCACCGTGCTGGGTGTAGCCATGGATGAAGAAGGGAAAAGCGCGGTCGCGCCTTTTGTTGCCAAGGAACATTTCGACGTCGGCGGCCAGAAACTGCCGATGAGTTATCCGATCCTGATCGGCAACGACGATATCGCCGAAAAGTTCGGCGGACTGCTGGGCTACCCGACCAGTTTTTTAATTTCCCGCGACGGCAAGCAGGTACGGCGCATTACCGGATTGATCGGCTACGACGATATTTCGCACGACATCGAAGCGCTGCTGCACTAGGCCAGAATACCCGGATGGCGACGAACTGCTTCCCTGGGCGCGCTTTCTTCGTGTAGGCTCGATTCATGCTGGAAGAAAAAGACTTTCAACGAAAAGCAGACGCGGCGTTTGAGGATCTGAAAAAAAGATTACTCACCGCCGGCGACGAACACGGTTTCGACGCCGAGGGGGAAAGCGGCAAACTCGAAGTGCTGTTCGAGGATGCGGACGAAACCCGGTTTGTGGTTTCGCCGAACACGCCGGTGCGGGAAATCTGGATTTCCGCGCTGTCGACCAGCTTCAAGCTGGGATGGTCGGAGACGCAGAACGCCTTTGTGCTGGAAAAAACCGGTGAAAATCTGCACGCAGTGATGTCGCGGGTAATTTCGCAGCAACTGGGCGCCACGGTTACGATATGAAATTGCCTGCTGCTGCCGCGAAGTTGCCGGCAATTGTTTTGATGGGAGCCGCTTTTGCGTTGGCCGCGAGCGCGCAGGAGCGCGTGCCTTCACCGCGCGAAGTTGTAACGCCGGCGGTTTATGTTTCCGCGGAGCCGGCGGCGCGCGGCGTTCCGTTTCAACTCGCTGTAGTGCTCAACATTCGACCCGGCTTTCACGTGAATGCGCGGGAAAAGTCCGCGGATTACCTGATCGCCACGGATTTAAAGGCCGAGGTTCCCGCTGGATTCAAAATGGGCGAAGTGGCCTATCCAAAGGGCGAGCTGCACACCTTCACTTTTTCGAAGACGCCGCTGAACGTGTACCAGGGCAAAGTCACTTTGCGCGTGCCGGTCACCGCGCTTTCAAGCGCGCCAGTGGGTTCGCAGCAGATTCCGCTGAAGTTGCGCTATCAGGCGTGCAGTACGGAAATCTGTTTGCCGCCGGTAACGATCGAGCTGCAAGCAGCGGTGGATATTGCCGTTTCCCGCACTGCCGCGACGCTCGCGCACCCGGAAGTATTCGCAGCGCCATAGCGCACACTACGGTACTCTCCCTTCATGGCGTTGGAAACAGGTCGAAAGCGAAATTCTCTCGGCTGGATTGTTGTTGGCGTCGTTGTTCTTCTCGTTTTTATTATTCCTGCCGTGCTGTTTTACCAGCGCACCAAAGATATTGACGATTGGACGCGTGACTGGGTCGTGCGCTCGCTTTCGGAGCATTTCGACAGCCGGGTGGAGTTGGGCTCCATTCACGTGTCGGCCTTTCCAGAAATGAGCGCCACGGGCGAAAACCTGACCGTTTACTATCACAACCGCACCGACGTGCCACCGCTGATTCACATCCAGCAATTTACGTTTCATCTCGGATTCATGGGCATCCTGCGGGTTCCGCGCCATATCCGCGGAGTGCACGTCGACAACATGGTGATTACGGTTCCGCCGCGAGGAGAATCGCCCGGCGAACCGCCTGCTCCGCCGCCATCTGCGAAAAAACAGAAACCGCTGCCGCAAATCGTTGTGGACCAGATCGTGTGCGACGAAACCACGCTGCTGATGCTTCCCAGGGACGCCGGCAAACAGCCGCTCGATTTCGACATTCACGATCTGCTGTTGAACTCTGTCGGCGCGGCCAAGCCGTTTTCATTTCGCGGAAACCTGACCAATGCGAAACCGGTAGGAGAGATCAAAACCTCGGGAGACTTTGGGCCGTGGGCGATCGACGATCCCGGGTCCACACCGGTCTCCGGATCGTACACGTTTACGGATGCCGATCTGGGTCCATTCCCGGGGATCGCGGGCAAGCTTTCTTCTACGGGAAAATATTCGGGCGTGCTGCAGAGCCTGGAAGTGCAGGGCGTGACGGATACACCGGCATTTTCGCTTGACCCTGTCGGACGGGCGGTTCCGCTGCACACCGAATTTTACGCCACGGTGGACGGAACAAACGGCGACACGTATCTGCATCCTGTGCGGGCCACGCTGATCCATTCTGAAATCACAGCTAATGGCAGCGTTGTACGCGTTCCGGAGAAACAGGGTCACCTGATTACCCTAGATGTGGTTTCACCGAAAGCGCGACTCGAAGACCTCTTGCAGTTATCGACAAAATCGAACCAGCCGATGATGACCGGCACGGTGAACCTGAAAACAAAACTGGTTTTGCCGCCGGGCAAGGTAAAAGTTCTCGACAAGCTGGTTCTGGATGGAGAATTTACCGTCAGCGGCGGGCGCTTCGCCAACTCGGACGTGCGCGACAAGCTGGCCGCTTTCAGCCGCCACGCGGAAGGCAAACCGGACGATCCCGATGCGGGCAGCGCCATTTCCGACCTGCATGGAAAATTTCATCTGAAAAGCGGCGTGATCACCTTTCAGCAACTGACCTTCAGCGTTCCGGGAGCGGTGATCCGGCTGGAGGGCACCTACAAAATGCGCGGTGAAGAGCTGAATTTTAGCGGCGACCTGCGGACCGAGGCCAAACTTTCGCAGATGGTTGGTGGGAAAAAATCTTTTTTCCTGAAAGCTATAGATCCATTTTTCAGCAAAGAGGGGGCAGGCACTCTGATCCCCATCGGGATTTCAGGGCCGCGCGACAATCCGACGCTGGAAATCAGTGTGTTTCACAAGAAAATCAAGAAGAACTTCGGGAATGACAAAAATGCAGGGACCGAGGGTAAGTCGAAGTCTTTCGATAATCCAGTACCAAAATCCCCACACTGAAATTCGCCGTGTGGGGCCCCCAAAGGCGGTTAGGGTTTGGAAATGGGAGTGGGGGAGGCGGCGCGGAGACGTTGGACGACGCGTTCGCGACCCAGCACCACCATGGTATCGAACAGCGGAGGGGCAACCGCCTGGCCTACGATGGCCACTCGCGTGGCGTTGATCAGTAAGCCGGCTTTGACTCCCTCGGCTTCGCATAACGCGCGCAACGCGTGGTCGCAGGCGTCGTGATTCCACTCGGGCAGCGCAGCCAATGCGCCCGCCAGCTTGTCCAGCAGATCGGGGACTTTTGGATCTTTCCAGAATTTCGCTTCCGCCGCGGGCTCGATGGCGAATTCATCGCTGAAGAAAGCACGCGCCCAGGACGAAAAGTCCGGCAGCAGCCGGATGCGCGGCCGCAGCAGATCGACGGTGCGCGTGAACCATTCGCGGCCAGCTCCGGAGGCCCACTCTTCTTTCCACAACTTGCTGCTGCGCAACTCGAGTTCGACTTGCGGTACCAGGTCTTCTATCGGCAGCTTCTGCAGATACTGGGTGTTAAACCATTCCAGCTTGGCTTTGTCAAAGACGCCGTTGGTGCGGCTGACGCCTTCCAGTTTGAATTTCTCGATCAACTCAGCGGTGCGCATGAATTCCACATCGCCGCCCGGCGCCCAGCCCAGCAGCGCTAGAAAATTTTGAAACGCTTCGGGCAAAAAGCCTTCTTCGCGGTACGTGGTTACGCTGGTGGCGCCGTGGCGCTTGGAAAGACGCTTGCGATCGGGCCCCAGGATCAACGGAAGATGCGCGAAGACGGGTGGCTTGGCATCCAGCGCACGGTACAACAGCACTTGTTTGGGAGTGTTGGAAAGGTGATCGGCGCCGCGAATCACGTGGGTGATGCGCATATCGATGTCATCGACCACCACGCTGAGCTGGTACATGGGCTGGCCGAACTCATCGCCTTCGCCAGGCTGGCCGGGTCCGGAACGCAACAGCATGAAATCTTCGATATCGTCGTTGGAAAATGCGGTATCGCCGAAGACGGCGTCGAAGAAGGTGGTTGTGCCGCTAACCGGCACCTTGAAGCGGATGGCTGGTTTCGTACCCGGTGTCGAGGGATTTCCGTCGCGGCAACCGCAGCGAACCACGCGGCGAACCTGTCCACCTTCGGTGCCCTCTTCCGCGTGATCGCCGCCGACATATTTTTCCGCCGGGCAGTAACAGAGGAAGGCGCTGCCGTTGGCGAGGCATTTTTTCGCCGCGGCGCGATAAAGTTCAGTGCGCTGCGACTGGTAAAATGGGCCCTCATCCCAGTTCAGGCCCAGCCAGTTCAATCCCGCGAGGATGCCCTCGACGAGCTCCGGTTTGTTGCGCTCCACGTCGGTGTCTTCCACACGGAGGATCATGGTGCCGCGCTGCTGGCGCGCGAACAGCCAGTTAAACAGCGCAGTGCGCGCTCCTCCAACGTGTAAATAGCCAGTTGGCGAAGGCGCGAAACGCACGCGCACATTTTCGGTATTGCTGATCGGCTCACTCATTGCGATGGGCGCTCTCGAATTTCGCCGCTTCAGTTTAGCGAATCCGGAATTGCCCGTCCAACCTTGGCGAGAGCGCATGTCCAGCCGGCGGCAAATGCGGAAATTGTGAACGAAGCAATCGTTGTCAATTCATGGGCAGCGGTATACAGTCATGATTATTGCCTCGGTGGTATGCAATACCGCCGACCCCAGCCCAATCTGGAGATCGCCGCAAAGAGTGTTCGACGGCGACCCCATGAACAAACGGAGAGAAGAACCTATGATCAAGAATAGAAACGTGTGGCTGCTTAGCTTGTTGGTAAGCCTGGTTTTCGGGATGTCGGTTTGTGCGCAGGGGTACGGAGACCGGGACCGAGACCGAGACGGGGATAGAAACTATCGGGGAAGGTGGGCGCATCTTGGAAACGCTCACGTTGACGGCCGCAACGACCACGATAATATTCGCGTAGGCATGCGAGATGGAAGGTTCCGGGCGATTCAGTTGCGGGTCAGCGGCGGCGCGATCGATTTTCAACGCGTGGTCGTGCACTTCGGCAACGGCAGCCAGGAAGAACTGATCTTTCGTGAACGCATACCGTCCGGCGGGCGCACCCGTCCTATGGATCTTCCTGGAGAACGCCGCGTGATCGAGAGTGTTGAGCTGTGGTACAGCAAAGAAAGCTGGAACCGCAAGCCGAGAGTGGACCTCTACGGCATCCGCTAAACAATAAGTCCGTCGCTTTCCGCGATTAAAAAACGGCGAGTCGGCTCAATTTGCCGGCTCGCCGTTTTATTTTCGAGTTACTGTAATCCGCCCGACCCCAGGCTAGGACATCACGCGAGTGGAACTCTGTCCGCGAGAGGACGACTTGCGCATGGGTTGGCCGCAACAGCACGAAAAAGTCAGTCCGGCCGCCGAACCAGTTTCCATCGTGGAAGTATTCGGGTAATTCGAATGCAGGGAACTTCCGTCGATGGAGCCGAGTCGTTCCGAACTTGTAGAATGCGGATTATCACTGGAGGTGCCGAAAACACCTTCCGCTCCTTGCAAGCTCTGGCCACCTGCTGGGGCAACGATTTCCGCCTCGGCATGATGCGGTGTCGCTGGGTGGGACACTCTCACGGTGCCGACAATCGATCGGTCATTGGGAGAGCCGAGGGCGTCTTCCTCGCTGTCATCCTGCACCGCACTGGATGCGATAATTTCAATTTCGCATCCACAGTTGGAGTCAGAGCAACGGTAGCGCTCTCCAGCTTGTGCATTCATCGCCATCTCCCGGGAGCAAGCTTGTAAAGATAATTATGAGCCGGGACAACATCATTCTTGTATCAGGTATTTGCCGGATTTTCACTATTACTATTTGGTTTTGTGAGCTGGGACGTTTCTTGTTGCAGCGCAGCGCGATTGTGGGCGGCTGTACCCTGGCGGTGAGACAGGCCCCATTTGCACATGAGCTCAAGAATGGGCGATAGAGTGAGGCCGTAGGGGGAGATGGAATATTCGACCTTGGGCGGGACCTGGGGATAGATCTTGCGTTCGATGAGGCCGTCGCGTTCGAGCTGGCGCAACTGAGACGTCAGCATTTTCTGCGTGACACCGGGAATGAGGCGGCGCAGTTCACTGAAGCGGCGCGTGCGGTTGCGCACGTGCCAGAGGATGACGCACTTCCATTTTCCCCCGATGACGTCGAGCGTCCACTCGACGGGGCAGGATTTCCCGGAGTCTTTGGCTGCGGTACCTTTCATGAAACTACCTCACTTTGAAGTGCCTACTTGTCATTTGGAACGGTACTGCAGATAGTACAGGGAGAATTGTTTGGCGTGGTTTAAGCGTAGGAGGAAAAATGAACATCGGAATATTGGGAACCGGGATGGTGGGCAAGACGCTGGGGACGAAGTTGGTGTCGCTGGGACACAAAGTGAAGATGGGTTCGCGTACGGCGAACAACGCCGAGGGCGCGGCGTGGGCGAAGGGCGCGGGCAAAGACGCGTCTGAGGGGACGTTCCCGGATGCGGCGAGTTTTGGCGAGATCGTATTTATTTGCCTGCGCGGGGATGTAGCGCTACCGGTGGTTAAGGCATTGACGAAAGCGGTGGATGCGGAAAAGTTGAGAGGGAAGATTTTTGTGGATGTATCGAACCCGTTGGATGTGTCGAAGCCGATGCCATTTCCGTCGCTGCCGGAGCTGGCGAATACCACTTCGCTGGGGGAGGAAGTTCAAAAGGCGCTGCCGGAGTCGCTGGTGGTGAAGGCGCTGAACACCGTGAACTGCGAGGTGATGGTGAATCCATCGCTGGTGAAGGGTGATAGCGATTTATTTATCTGCGGGAACGACGCGGGGGCGAAGCGGAAAGTGGTAGAGGTGCTGCGGTCGTTTGGGTGGAAGGATCCGATCGATCTGGGGGACATTACCAACGCGCGGGGGACAGAATCGCTGATGCCCATCTGGATGCGGTTATGGGGCGTGTTCAAGACGCCGCATTTCAATTTCAAAATGGTGAAGTAGCGGCCCGGTGCCAGTCCGGATGGCTTTTGCACAGGTGCCTACAGGCGCTATGAAATAAATGTTGCAGGGGGTTGACGACTAGGGGAAAGCTGGTATAAAGTTACAAATGGTTCGGGGCACTGCAACGTGTCCGGGGTCACCATGACATGGTGGAACGAACCTAGCAGGGCGTCACAGTCGGGTCGAACTCCTGAAGTAGATCCTAAGTGAGGTTCTTTACGAGCACGGGATAGAAATTAGTCGAGCTTCGCGCAAAGACGCCTGAGAAAGGCGACTGTGCCCGGCGCTCGACGCCGGGTTTTTTATTTTCTGGACGTTCAAGGACGAAGTTGGACTTGGACATCATCCGGAAAAGAGTCTCGAGAAATTCGAGGCGCCCTGACGGGATCAGGGGTACTGCTCTTTGACAACAGAAAGGCTGGCAAGTTCACAGTAAGGGCCTCTGTGATCTTCCTAAAGTGTGTCTGCGCAAGCAGCCGCACGGCGGAGGATTACGGAGAATTGCTGTGGACGATTACAAGTTTTGCTCGAGTTGAGCATAACTGTGGAAGAAAAGGCGGACTTGCCAATTGTTTGAGGAGCGTAGAGACGAAAGCCTGTGCCGTAAATCGCTCAAACCTGTGAAGGTCGGAGAGGAAATGGTACGAGGATGTATGGAGCTGCGTGAATCAAAACGTCGAAGGTTGTTTCGAATTTGAGAGAGCCGGAAGACGGATTGAGTAAGTTTTATGATTAAGCTACTAAGAGCGTACGGTGGATGCCTTGGCGCCAGAAGGCGATGAAGGACGTGGCAAGCTGCGATAAGCCTCGGGGAGCCGCAAGCAGGCTTTGATCCGAGGATCTCCGAATGGGGAAACCCGGCGAGATGAACTCTCGTTACAGCCCGCTGAATACATAGGCGGGTATGAGCTAACCCAGGGAAGTGAACCATCTCAGTACCTGGAGGAAAATAAATCACAGAGATTCCGAAAGTAGCGGCGAGCGAAATCGGAACAGCCCAAACCCAAGTGCTTGCATTTGGGGGTTGTAGGACCGCATAAGTAGAGTTACCAAACCGGACATTACGTGAATCCGCTGGAAAGCGGAGCCAAAGAGTGTGAGAGCCACGTAACGGAAAATGTACCGGACTCGAAGCGGCATCCTGAGTACCACGAGACACGTGTAATCTCGTGGGAATCTGGGGAGACCACTCTCCAAGGCTAAATACTCTCTGGCGACCGATAGTGAACCAGTACCGTGAGGGAAAGGCGAAAAGCACCCCTGCGAGGGGAGTGAAATAGAACCTGAAACCGTATGCTTACAAGCAGTCGGAGGGCCATGCATGGATTTCGGTCCATGAAAGCCTGACGGCGTGCCTCTTGCTTAATGAGCCGGCTAGTTAATCTTACGTGCAAGGTTAAGCGCAAGCGAGCCGTAGGGAAACCGAGTCCGAATAGGGCGACAAGTACGTAGGATTAGACGCGAAGCGGGATGATCTACCCTTGGCCAGGATGAAGGTCGCTTAAACGCGATTGGAGGTCCGAACAGGTGTGAGTTGAAAATCGCTCTGATGAGCTGAGGGTAGGGGTGAAAGGCTAATCAAATTCCGTGATAGCTCGTTCTCCCCGAAATGTCTTTAGGGACAGCCTTGTGTGAATTGCCACGGTGGTAGAGCTCTGAATGGACTAGAGGCCAACTCAGGCTATCAAATCCAATCAAACTACGAATGCCGTGGACAACTGCACGGGAGTGAGACTACGAGGGATAAGCTTCGTGGTCAAAAGGGAAACAGCCCAGATCGCCAGCTAAGGTCCCTAACTGTATGCTAAGTGGGAAAGGAAGTGTATTCGCTCGGACAGCCAGGAGGTTGGCTTAGAAGCAGCCATCCTTTAAAGAAAGCGTAACAGCTCACTGGTCAAGCGGATATGCACCTACAATTCAACGGGGCTCAAGCATACGACCGAAGCTGCGAAATGGTTATTCCTTCGGGAATAATCTTTGGTAGGGGAGCATTGCGTGGAGTCTGAAGGTAGACCGAGAGGACTACTGAACACTACACAAGAGACCCTGCCGGCATAAGTAGCGATAAACACGATGAGAACTCGTGTCGCCGAAAGTCTAAGGTTTCCTGAGGAAGGTTAATCCGCTCAGGGTTAGGCGGGTCCTAAGGTGAGGCCGAAAGGCGTAACTGATGGACAACAGGTTAATATTCCTGTCCCGCCTGGTGACGTTTGACGATGGGGTGACGCAGAAGGATAGGAGAGTCGGGTGATGGACGTCCCGATTGGCCATTACAAGCCGGATCCCAAAGGAAAATCCGTGGGGTCATTAACGGTGAAAATGGTGACGAGGTCATACGACCGCAAAGTCTCTGATTTCACGCTGCCGGGAAAATCCTCTAAGGAGTCAACCAGGTGCCCGTACCACAAACCGACACAGGTAGACGAGGTGAATATCCACAGGCGCTCGAGAGAACGCTCGCTCAGGAACTAGGCACATTAACCCCGTAACTTCGGGAGAAGGGGTACCGCAGTAGGGTTTATAGCCCGATGCGGTCGCAGCGAATCGCGCTCTGCAACTGTTTAACAAAAACACAGCTCTCTGCTAAGTCGAATACGACGTATAGGGGGTGACACCTGCCCGGTGCCGGAAGGTTAAAGCAAGGGCTCAGCGCCGCAAGGTGCGAAGGCTTGAACTGAAGCCCCGGTGAACGGCGGCCGTAACTATAACGGTCCTAAGGTAGCGAAATTCCTTGTCGGGTAAGTTCCGACCTGCACGAATGGTGGAATGATAGAGCGACTGTCTTGGCGAGCGGCTCGGCGAATTTGTGGTTCCGGTGAAGACGCCGGATGCCCGCATCTAGACGGAAAGACCCCGTGCACCTTAACTGCACTCTGGCCATGAGTAACGGAACGATCTGCGTAGAATAGGCAGGAGCCTATGATTCCTTGGTTTCGGCTGAGGAGGAGGCAACAGTGAAATACTGCCCTGATCGTTCTGTCGTTCTAACCTACCACCCGCGACGGGTGGGGAGACACGGCCAGACGGGTAGTTTGACTGGGGCGGTCGCCTCCTAAATTGTAACGGAGGCGCCCAAAGTTCGGCTCAGGCGGATTGGAAACCCGCCGTGGAGTGCAAGAGCATAAGCCGGATTGACTGTGAGACTTACAAGTCGAGCAGGAGCGAAAGCTGGGTCTAGTGATCCGGTGGTCCCGCGTGGAAGGGCCATCGCTCAACGGATAAAAGGTACGCCGGGGATAACAGGCTGATCTAAGCCAAGAGTTCACATCGACGCTTAGGTTTGGCACCTCGATGTCGGCTCATCGCATCCTGGGGCTGTAGAAGGTCCCAAGGGTTAGGCTGTTCGCCTATTAAAGCGGTACGTGAGCTGGGTTCAGAACGTCGCGAGACAGTTCGGTCCCTATCTGGTGTGGGCGCAGGAGAATTGAAGGGAGTTGTCCCTAGTACGAGAGGACCGGGATGAACAGACCTCTTGTGTACGAGTTGTCGCGCCAGCGGCATAGCTCGGTAGCGAAGTCTGGAAGAGATAATTGCTGAATGCATCTAAGCAAGAAGCTCGCCCTAAGATAAGTTCTCCCAA
>JBBSFG010000060.1:0-14833 GCA_038238965.1 Candidatus Acidiferrales bacterium
CCATCAAACGGCGACACTCGTTCCGAATTGGAATGTACGTCCACCATCCCCGTTCCCGTCTGGTCGGGGCTCAGCACCACTTCATCGAATTGCGGCTGCCAATCTTTCCCCGACGTCATCGGATCGGTCGGAACGATCCTCAGGTATCCGGCTTGTTGAAGAGCTTCGATAGATTGCGGCGCGGCCTGTTTATCCAGCGTGTAATTGTCTATCGCCTCGCGCATCACCAGCAAATCCTGCCGCAACGTGGCTTCCCGAGCGCGAACTACAGACCGGTCATAGCGGCCCACCGCGATGCCAATCAAGATAAAAATGATCGTAATTACGATCATCAACTCGATCAACGTAAAGCCCGCCGCCGCAAGGGCGCTCCTTCCGCCCCTTTGTGGCTCGCAGCCCCGCCGTCCGTATATACATTTGCTCAACACAGTCTCACCAGTCGGAATATTTCGACCCGTCCTGAGCCGTTCCCGGCGATTTTGAATACACATCGAACACATTCTTGCCGCCCCAGCTGGTCGAATCCGGATCGTCCTGCACCGCGCGCAGACCCCACTCCTTCTGACCCGTCATGGGATCCACGGGAATTTTTCTCAGAAAACGAATCTTCGTGTCGTTCGCGGCGCCCAGCTGCACACCTTTGACCAGCGTCTCCAGATCTGGCGGGTAGCCTTCACTGCCGACTTCCACGCGTATCTGGTTGCGGTCTGCGGCATCTTTGTAGCGGTCGATTGCGTCGCGCATTTCTCGCAGGTCGCGGTGCAATTCGCTCTCCTTGCCTCGAATTACCGTGAACCGCGCAATAGGCAACGCCGCGGACGCTAGAATCAGCAGAATCGAGCACGCAATAATCAACTCCAGCAGCGTCATCCCCGCCTGATTGGCTACGGTACGCCTGCGGGAAATACTCTTGGAGCTTTGGAACATTTGCGCTCGTATTCCTGATTACGGCTGGACTTGCAATGTCGCTTCGCTGGTGACCAACGCTATCGGCTTCTGCTGCGAATCTTTCGCGTTGACCTGCACAATCGACAGATTGGACGTTCCGGGAGCCAGCGCCTTGATCACCAGACCCATCAGCGTGCCGCTGCCGTTGACTCCCGGCGTGTTTGGCTGGCGTGTCGCCGAAATAATTGCCTGGCCATGTTCTTTGTCCACCCGCGACACGATCGCAATTTCCTGCGTTCCTCCAGACAGAAATCCGCCATGCTGCACTTCTTCCACGCTCACCACTGCGGGGTTGTATTGCAATAAGAGCGGAATCGAGTACAGGTCGCTGACGTTGTCCACCACGATTCCCACGGTCGTTGTCTGTCCCGCCTTCAACGTCAGACCTTGCGGCTCAAACCGGATTCTTGGCGCCTGTGGTCCCCCAGCGGCAGCGCCCGTTGCGCTGGGCGCGGCAGCGCCGGGATCGTTCATGGGAGCGCCTGTTCCGGGATTCTGAGCCGCCGGCGCAGACTGCGGCGCCACAGGAGTCGGCTGTGCCACGGGAGCGCGAATGTCGCTCTCGTGACGCACCTGCACATTCGTTTCAGAGCCCGAAGACAACGCTCGCAAATTCGCTTTCGTCCATTCCGGGATGCGCACGATTCGCGGCGTCAGTACAATCAACACTTCGTTTTCTTGATGATCGATTTTGTCGTCGGAAAAGAAATACCGCATGAACGGAATCTTCGCCAGCCCCGGCCAGCCATTCAGCGTGCGTGTGTCGGTTTTTTCAAACAAACCTCCCAGCACGTTTACTTCGCCTTCTTTCAGCCGTATGTCATGTTCGATCTTGCGCTGGCTGATGATGGGCTGCTGAATGCCGCCGATCGTCGAAGTCCCCGTCACCGACGAAACTTCGATGATCACCTTCATGCTGACTTCGTGGTTCGGATGCACTCGTGGCGTGATATCCACATTGACGCCGACTTCCAGATATTGGAATTGCGTGTTCACCAACGGATTCACTCCCGTCGCGCCGACCCCGACTCCCGCCTGGAAGCTGCCCGTAGCCACGGGCACTTTGTCGCCTACGCGCAGTTTGGCGGGCTGTCCGTCGATGGAGCGAATTTCCGGGTTCTGAATAATCTTCGTATACGTGTCGGTCAAAACTGCGTTCGCGGTAATGCTGGGAAGTGTCACGCTGTAATCGCTGCCATTCAGGTGCCGTAATTGATTTAACGTTATCGTTGGAGACGTCGACGTTCCGGTCGTACTGGTGCCCGTCGTTGTGGTGGTCGTGGAGGAATTCGGATTAATGCTCACCGAAGCGGACTGAATAGGTAAAATTCCAAGATCGCGCAAACGATCCGTCCTGGCCTGCAACACCTCTACTTGCACAACTACTTCCGGCTTGGCCTTGTCGATGTCCCCGATCATTTTTTCCGCCAGCAACAGCTTGTCGGGAGTATCCCGAATGATGATGGCATTTTGCGAATTCAGTTGGTGGATGCGCTTCAGATCCAGCAGTTGCCGCAGCCCCGTTACGATTTCCGTCAGGTCTTGCGGCTGGACAGTGTTGGCCAGGTAAAATGTCTTTACCACCTGCTCTTCGTAATCCCGCCGCTTTTGCGGCTGATCCGGTATTACAAAAATAATATTCTCAGTCAGCGGTTTCCAGAACGCCTTGCTCTGCACTGAAATGATGTCCAGCGCCTGTTCTAGAGTGACGTTGCTCAATTCCGCGGTGATTCGTCTGGCAGGGAAGTCCGGATCATAAATTACGGTTAATCCAGCCAGCTTTGCCACGGTGTTGAAGACAATCTTCGCGTCGTTGGACATCGTCAAGCTGATCGGCGCATTCGAAAGGGGCTTCAGCTCCGGCGGCATGGCGGCCAGGGGTTGCGCGGCGGGATCCGGCGGAACCTCCGCGGCGGCGTCCTGCGCACGGTCATGGTCCGAAATCAGCGCCGCCGTCTTGCGCAATTCCTGTTCAGCTATCGGGCTGGACGGATCGATGACTCCCGCCCGCTGGAATTCAGCCAGGGCCCCTTGCAGATCGCCCTTTTTGCGCATCTCCAAGCCCTGTTTCACATGGGACTCGGCGGCCTCAAATCGGATCTGATTTACCTTGATCTTTAAATTAGCGTTGTTGGGGTCGGCTTTCAGGGCTTGCTGGTAATAGCTTAGAGCTCCGTCGTAGTCGCCGATGGTTTCCGACTTACGCCCTTGCGCATATTCGGTTTGTCCCTTCGGGCAGCCCGCCGCAAACAGCGCGAGACAGACACATAGGACAACATTTCCACTACGATGCATGAATTCTCCGGATCATCGACTAGTCTCGAAAGTCTAACACTCGGCTTAGAGGCCGGGCAAGGATTCGAAGGTTGGCTGTCCTTTCATACAACAACACCGGGTAGCGTGAATTTCACTGTCCAGTTATGATGGTTTGTTGTGGCCAAGCCAGCGAAAAAATCCAGCAAGACGGATAAAGTGGAAGAGCTCATCGTGGCGCAAAATCGCGCCGCTTCCTATAACTATCACATTCTTGATAAGTTTGAAGCCGGTCTAGTACTTCATGGCACGGAGGTCAAAGCCCTCCGAGAGGGTAAAGCGAATATTCGCGATGCTTATGTCGATTTCAAACCCAGCGGCGCCTGGCTGGCTAATGCTCATATCGCGCAATATTTACCCGGCGGGCCTTGGAACCATGAGCCGCTCGGCACGCGTAAGCTGCTGCTGCATAAGAGGGAAATCAACAAATTGGCTGGACGCACCGAAGCCAAAGGACTGACGGTCATACCCCTCAAGATTTACTTCCGGAACGGCATTGCCAAGGTCGAAATTGCCCTGGCGCAAGGGAAGAAGTCCTGGGACCGTCGTCAGGATGAACGCACCAAGGAAGCTCGCAGGGAAGCGGAAGACGCAATGTATCAAAACCGGAGGCGATAACGCAGTTATGCAAATTAACCTGGAAACCCAGCCGTATTCGCAGATAGAAACTGAAGCGCTCGTTTCCTACCTGTTTGAAGATTCCGACGTTGCGCAGGGCCAGTTGGATGAACTGGATCGTGCCGCTGGCGGATTGCTGCGCAAATTAATTCAGGACGGGGAAGTCGCCGGCAAGATGCTGGAGTTCACCCTCATCCACGGCCCCATTGGATTGGCGGCGGCTCGCTTCATCCTGGTGGGCGCCGGCAAGCGAGATCAATTCACCAGCGCCACCGCGCGCAAAGTAGTGGGCGCGGCCGTCCGTTATCTCAAAGGCAAATCGATTCGCAGGTTTACCATTCTCGCTCGCGAAAAAGACCGCACCGAAGAGTTTGCCCAGGCCGTCGCCGAAGCCGTCATCACCGCGGACTTTGAGTCCGACAAATACAAGACCGACAAGAAGGGCAACAAGCCTGTCGAATCCGTTGTGCTGGCCGGGTACGCGGAAAGCTCTAAGGCCGCAGGCGAGAAGGGTCTCACTCGCGGACGCATCATAGCGGAGTCTCAGAATTTTACCCGCGACCTGGTCAATGAGCCTGCCAATAAGCTGACGCCCAAAATTCTGGCCGACAAAGCCCAGGCTATGGCCAGGGAAGTAGGACTTGCCGTCGAAATTCTTGACGAACAAAAAATCGCCGACTTGAAAATGGGCGCGTTGATGAGCGTGGCGCAGGGCGGCCCTGAACCCCCACGCGTAATGGTCCTCACCTATGTGCCGCCGATCGCCAAGCCCGGCGCGCCAGTGATCGGCCTTATCGGCAAAGCGGTGACGTTCGATACCGGCGGCATTTCCATAAAACCCGCCGACGGTATGGAGAAAATGAAATACGACATGGCCGGTGGCGGAGCCATGCTGGGCGTGATGCGCGCCATCGCCTTGCTCAAGCCCGCCGTGAAAGTGATCTGCGTAGTGCCCTCCACCGAAAATATGGTCGGTGGGAAAGCGCAAAAACCCGGCGACATTCAGACCGCCATGTCCGGCAAGACCATCGAAGTCCTCAATACCGACGCCGAGGGCCGCTTGATTCTCGCCGACGGAATTACCTTCGCCAAGCAACTTGGCGCCACACATTTGATCGACGCCGCCACTCTGACTGGCGCAATCGTCGTGGCCCTGGCAAACATCAACGCCGGCGTATTTGGTTCCGATCAGGCCTTTACCGACAAGTTGCTCGCCAGCTCCAAAGCGGCGGGCGAAAAAATGTGGCAGATGCCCATCGACGACGACTATCGCGAATTCATCAAAGGGAGCGTCGGGGACATCCAGAACATTGGAAGCGGCAAAGGCGGCGGGGCCATCACCGGCGCCATGTTCATCAAAGAATTCACCGGCGACACGCCGTGGATCCACCTGGATATCGCCGGAACCGCCTGGAACGACGACCAGAAGCCTTGGGCAGCCAAGGGCGCGACCGGGAGCGCGGTTCGCACGTTAGTCCATCTGTTGATGTCATATTAACCGCCGCTTAACCGCCGCGATTCGATTGAAATTTCTTCCGCAGATGGAATTTCGCAGTCAGGATTTCGCAGTCGGCATTTCGCAGTCGGGAGCCCCACCTGCCGGTTTTGCAGGTGGGGTTTTTGTTATACGACAAGCCCGATCACTACATCCAGGCAATCGCTACATTTTTTCCGGCGCTTCAATCCCCAATAAATCCAATGCCCGCACCAACTGCATTTCCACCAATTCCGTCAACCGCAACAGAAACGCCCGCTTCTGCTCTTCCGCTTCCGAAAGAATGTGATGGTGGTGATAGAAAAGATTGAACGCTTGCGCCAGCTGAAACGCGTATTTCGCTACGAACGCCGGCTCCTGCGCATGAATGGCGGCGTCCACGGCCGCGTCCAGCGATCCGGCCAGCAGCATTAACTCCCACAAGCCGTTTCCGTCGGTTCCGGCAAGCAGCGACGCTATCGTGTCGGGCGTTACCGCCATCTGCGTCGCGCCGGTTCCCATGCCCTTGCGGCGAATTCCGCGGATACGAACCACCGCATACTGGCAATACGGTCCAGTCTCGCCCTCGAAGCTCAACGCGTCGGCGAAATCAAATGCAATAGTGGTGTTGCGCGTAAACTTAAGCAGAAAAAAACGCAAGGCGCCCACGGCAATCTCATGCGCTGTGCGCCGCTGCGTTTCCTCGTCCATGTCGGCATGCCGCTGCTGCACCTCCATTAACGTCGCGGCTTCCAGCTTGTCGATCAAATCATCGGCCTTCACGCCGAACCCCTTGCGCCCACTCACTTCCACGTAAGATTTCTTGCTCTCCTCGGCCGAAAGCTCATATCCCATTTCCGCCGCGCAACGGGGCGTCAGCGCCACGATCTCATACGCAAAATGGATGGAATGGTCAGCCGCCTCGCCGTGCCCCAGCGCTCGCAGCCCTTCCGACACCACGTCCTGCAAATACGCCTGGCGTGAATCAATCACGTTGTACACCGTCGATGCCGGCGCTCCAAAATTCGGCGCGCCCGCATCGCTACGCGTGCTTGACGTGCTCCATAACGCATGTGCGCCGGGAGCGTCAGGCCATTTCGCATAATAAAAATCCTTGCCCAGCAACCCAAATTTCCATAACTGGTACGCGATATCTTTTCCGACGTAGGTAACTGTTCCATTCGAACGCACAATAATCTTGTCTTGATTGTTCGGGTTATCGTCCGCGTCAGCCGCCGCTGCCGATTCCTTTACCCCTTCGCCGCCCGCGGCAGCATTTTCCTTGGCAGGCATGATCCAGCATCCGGCCATCTTCCCGGACGTGGCCAAATGGATCGCACCAGCAGCCTTCAGCTTCTCGAAAGCAGCGTCCCAGAAGTACAGATGCAGGATTTCGCTCTCTCTCGCCAGCAGGTCATACCAGATTCCCAGCCGCGCCATGGTTCGCAGGTGCAGGCTCACGATAGCGTCGGCGATCACCGTCCCCATTTCCGCAATCTCGCCATGTCCGCCTTCAATGGACTTTAGAGTTTCCCCGCGCAGGCTCGCCGCGCGTGCCTGGTCTGCCCCCAAAAATGTCGCGGCGCGGGCATACACATCCCAGCAGAGATAATCGAATTTCGGTTGCGCCGCCAACCCCCGAACCTGCGCGAGGTCTTTCTTCTCCATGTGCACAAAACCGATGACCACGTCCGCAACCTGCACGCCGGTGTTATCGATATAGTTCTGCACTTGCACCGCGCCGCCGGAATGCCGCAGCACCCGCGCCATGGTGTCGCCCAACACCGCGTTGCGCACGTGACCAATGTGCGCGGCCTTGTTGGGGTTGATGCTGGTGTGCTCGACGATTATTTTTCCGGCACGCTGCGCCGTAATCGCGCCGCTTGCTTCCTTCTGCGCTTCGCGCCAAAAGGCCGGCCGGTCAAAATACGCGTTCAGATATCCGGCGCCCGCTACTTCCACCCGGGAAATTCCAGGAATGGGCGCGAGGTTTGACGCGATCTCCTGTGCAATTTGCTTCGGCGCGCGCTTCAGCCGCTTCGCCAACTCGAAGCACACCGGCGAAGCCGCCTCACCCAACTCGATTTTGGGCGGCCGCTCTGTGACGATGGCGATGTCCAGGCCATATCTTTCAAAGATGTGCGCCTTCAGTGCATCACGAAAGCGCTTTGTCAGGCCCAGATACACGTTTCCTCAATCTCCCGCGACAAACTTCACCTTTTAGATTTAGCACGGAACAGCAGAACGGGAACCAGCTTTTAGCGATCGCCCGAAATTACGCGGGAGTTTTCTTCGTCCACGCGCCCAGAATCGCTCCCATCAATGCCAAGCCCACCAGCGAATAAAATTCGTTGATGGCGTACAGTTGCTTCGGCCGCATTTCGTACATGTACGTGGTGTAGGTCACCGGTCCCAGAAATCCTATCCATATCAATATACCCAACGCTGCGCCGCGCGCTGCGGTGTTGGCATTGCGCCAGGCGCAGATTTGCGCCAGCACAAACGCAATCACCAGGTTCAGCACAAAGGTAATCACGTAAGGCAACACCGGATTCATGCTGGCGGCCGCGTCGGGTGACATATGCTCGAGCGCCATCCAGGGCTTGTTGAATAACATGCCATACCACACCGCTCCCAGCAGCCAATACACCACGGCCGCGACCACCACCGCTAAATAGTTTGGCTTCATTTTCCCTCTTCTTCAGATGAACGTATCGTCCATCCGCAAATCCTGGAGTTGCTTGCGCATGAGTCTCCTGTTTGTCGGTCGATGATGTCAAGTTGCCGCTTAACGCCGTGGGCGCCTGTTTGACCGCAGCGTACATCGAGCTTACACTCTCGTTCCTCACAATATCGGCCACCGAGTGGAAAGGAATCTATGACCGCGGAATTGAAAGGCAAAGTCAGTCTGATTACCGGCGGAACGTCCGGCATCGGCCGCGATGCGGCGGTACTTTTCGCCAAAGCTGGATCCCAAGTGGTGGTCGCCGGCCGTCGCGAAGTGGAAGGGCAAGAGACCATCGAACTGCTCCGCGCCGCCGGTGGCGACGGTCTCTTCGTGAAA
This sequence comes from Candidatus Acidiferrales bacterium, assembly GCA_038238965.1. Classification (GTDB taxonomy): domain Bacteria; phylum Acidobacteriota; class Terriglobia; order Acidiferrales; family UBA7541; genus Acidiferrum. The sequence goes on from JBBSFG010000060.1 coordinate 8,418, forward strand.
GCCGACGTCTCGAAAGCAGCCGATGTCGAAATGCTGGTGCAAAAAACCGTGGAGAAATTCGGCCGCCTGGATGTGGCTTTCAACAATGCTGGAATCGAAGGCAATTGGGTCCCCATCGTCGATCAACCCGAGGAGGATTGGGACCGCACCATCGACATCAATCTCAAAGGTGTTTGGCTCTGCCTCAAGTACGAAATCAGGCAGATGCTCAAGCAGGGCGGCGGCGGGGCGATCGTAAATATGTCGTCCGTGGCCGGCCTGATCGGTTCCGCGGGAGCCGCCACCTATTGTGCGAGCAAGCATGGCGTGATTGGCTTGACGAAGGCTGCCGCGCTCGAAACCGCACAAAGTGGCATTCGCATAAACGCAGTGTGTCCCGCCGTGATCGAGACGGCCATGGCCGACCGCGCGTTTGCCGACCCTCAAGTGAACAAATTTGTTCTCAGCCTCCATGCCCTTGGCCGCTTTGGAAAACCTGGTGAAATCGCCGACGCCGTCTTGTGGATGTGTTCGGAGCATGCGTCTTTCATGACCGGACAGTACATCGTGCTTGATGGCGGTATGCTGGCGGGCCTGCATCCACCGTCCTGATCTGGAAAATTTTCAGATTGTTCTCTGAGGCGCGAATCAGCGCCGCGAGCACGACATTTTGCCGCCCGTTTGACAGCCCCGAAACCCGCCATTACTATGAATCTGCGCCGCTTTTGGGACGTATCTGACTCGTTCTCTTAGCTCGCGCTGCGCAAAAACCCATGAAATTGGCCTATTTTGATTGTTTTTCGGGCATCAGCGGCGACATGACCCTTGGCGCGCTGGTCGACGCTGGTTTTTCTGCTGAGGTGCTCCGCGCCGGCTTGCAGTCCCTGCAAGTGCCGGGCTGGGAATTGACCGCCGAAAAAGTTTTGAAGAATGGAATGTCCGCCACTCACGTATCCGTGAAAACCGAGGATCAGCAAAAGCATCGCTCGCTCAGCGCCATCCTTGAAATTCTCCGGAATTCACAGTTGGCTCCGCAAGTACGTGAGCGCGCTTCCGCTATTTTTCAAAAACTTGGCGAGGCCGAGGCGCATGTTCACGACGCCCCGCTGGAAAAAGTCCACTTTCACGAAGTCGGAGCTGTCGACGCCATCGTTGACATTGTCGGCGCCTGCATCGGATTTCACGTCTTGGGTATAGATCGCTTCATCTGTTCGCCGCTGAACGTAGGCGGCGGCACAGCAAAAATGGCGCATGGCGTATTGCCTGTTCCCGCGCCTGCCACCGCGCGATTGCTGCAAGGCGCGCCCACTTTTTCGAATGGCGTGCAGCGCGAGCTGGTAACTCCCACCGGCGCGGCCATCGTCGCCACGCTGTGCGATACCTTTGGGCCGCAGCCGCCCATGACCGTCTCCGCCATCGGTTATGGAGCCGGTACCGCCGACCTCGAAGGCCAGCCCAACGTGGTGCGCATCATGATTGGCGAGTCCGCTGAAAAGCCGGCGTCCGCGATGGACGAAGAAATTTCCATCATCGAGGCCAACCTCGACGATATGAACCCGCAAATTTACGGTTACGTAGTAGAGAAAGCTTTTTTGGCCGGCGCGCTGGACGTCTACACCACCGCGTTGCAGATGAAAAAGAATCGTCCCGGCACGCTACTTACCGTGCTGTGCCGCCCGCAAGACACCGACACGCTCATGTCTCTGATTTTTGCCGAGACCACCACATTCGGCGTTCGCACCCATCGTGCGCAGCGTCGCGCCCTCCCGCGCGAATGGGTGAACGTTTCTACCTCTTACGGAGATGTGCGCATCAAACTTTCTCGTTCGAATGGCCACATTCTGCATGCCGCGCCGGAGTATGATGACTGCCGCAAACTGGCCGTCGAGAAACAGGTTCCCTTGCAGCAGGTGATCAGCGAAGCGCTCCGCTCCTACGAGGCCAGTGGGAAGAGCTGATTCATTATCCAGGTAAGCCGCGACGGCAAAACGTTGCCGGCCGGGCAATCCGGCGATCTTGAAAGTAGCGCCGGCGCTCCAGAAGAGCCCAGGTAAAAGAACAGAGGAAATGGCGACCGCAAAACCCAAGTATTACATCACCACTCCCATCTATTACGTAAACGCGCGGCCGCACCTCGGGCATACCTACACCACCATCGCGGCGGACGCGATTGCGCGCTACAAGCAGATGCGCGGCTTCGACGTGCTTTTTCTCACCGGGACTGACGAGCACGGCCAGAAAGTGGAGCGTTCCGCAAAAAACAACAACGAGTCGCCTATCGATTTTGTTGATCGCGTCTCCGGCGAATACCGCGAACTCTGGAAAGAGTTGGGCTTGCGGGTCGACCGCTTCATCCGCACGACCGAAACGCGCCACGCCCACGCCGTGCAGCACCTCTTCCGCGAAATCCAGAACAACGGCTACGTGTACAAAGGCCACTACGAAGGCAACTACTGCGTCTCCGATGAAATGTACATCGACGACTCCACGCCCGGCGCGAATTGCCCGGAATGCGGGCGCGCGACTGAACGCGTCAAGGAAGAGAATTATTTTTTCCAGCTCTCCAAATTTGAAAAACCGTTGCTCAATTACTATGAGCAGCATCCGGACTTCATCCAGCCGGAGGCCCGTCGCAACGAGGTGATCTCCTTCGTCCGCGGTGGTTTGCGCGACCTCTCCATCAGCCGCACCAGCTTGAAGTGGGGCATCCCCTGGCAGGGCGACGAAAAACACGTTTTTTACGTGTGGTCCGACGCCCTCACCAACTACATCACCGCCGTCGGATATCCCATCAAGAAAGAGGAGTTCAACCACTACTGGCCAGCGGATGTGCACCTCGTCGGCAAAGAAATTATCCGTTTCCACGCCGTCTACTGGCCCGCGTTCCTGATGGCCGCCGGGCTCGATCTGCCCAAAAAAGTATTTGCCCACGGGCATCTTCTGTTTCAGGACGAAAAGATGTCCAAGTCGCGCGGCAACATTCAATCCGCGCAACCCATCGTCGGCGTACTCGGTGTCGACGCGTTGCGCTACTTCCTGTTGCGCGAAATTGTTTTTGGCGGCGACGGCGGCTTCAGCCGCGACGCGCTGATATCCCGCTACAACAGCGACCTGGCCAACGGCCTCGGCAATCTCGCCAGCCGCACCGCCACGATGATCGACCGTAGCTTCTCTGGCAAAATCCCCAAAGCCGCTGAGCTCCAGCCGCAGGATAAGGAACTCGCCAAAGTCACCCAGGAATCGATCGCCGAAGTGCTCGAACATTACGACCGCTTCGAATTCTCCCGCGCACTCGAGCTGATCTGGTCCGTGATTGCCGCCGCCGACAAATATCTGACCACCGAGAAGCCCTGGGGCCTGAGTGATTCCGAAGCGGGCCAGCAGCGCCGTGGCACGATTCTGTGGGTCACCGCCGAGGTCTTGCGCATCGTGATCGCGCTCGCCCACCCGGTGCTTCCAGAGAGCACCGCGAAAGTCTGGAAGCTGCTAGGCCAGACCGGCACTCTCGGCGCACTCGAATTGGACAATTTACGTTGGGGTCAACTTTTGCCGGGCCTCGCGCTCGGACAACTGCAAGCCTTGTTTCCCCGAGTCGAGAAATCGGAAGCAATGGAAAGGATCGAAGCCATGGAGAATCAGTCACAAAAACCTGCCGCTGCACCGGCTCCAGTTGTGCCGGCCGCGTCGGCCGGAAGCCCCGCCGCTGCGCCGGCCACCGCCCCCGCTGACGCGTCCGCAATACCCGACAAAATCGGCATCGAGGACTTCACCAAGGTCGAAATGCGCGTCGGTCAGATTCAAACCGCCGAGCGCATCGCCGGCGCCGACAAATTGTTGAAGCTCACCGTCGACATCGGCACCGAAGTCCGCCAGATCTGCGCCGGCATCGCGCAATTCTACGAACCGGAAAAGCTCATCGGCCGCAAGGTAGCCGTCGTCGTCAATCTCGCGCCCCGCAAACTCCGCGGCGTGGAGTCCAACGGCATGATCGTGGCCGCCTCCGTAGGCCCTGAAAGCCGTCCCGTTCTCGCCGGCTTTCTCGAAGACGTCGAAGTGGGCGCTCGCCTGAAATAATCGTCCGGCCCCTAAACTCACCATATGGAACTGGTCGACTCCCACGCGCACATCGATTTCCCCCAGTTTGCGGAGGACCGCGAAGCCATGCTGGAGCGCGCTCGGGCCGCAGGGGTATCGGCGTTACTTGCCATCGGCACCGGTCCCGGCCCCGAAAAATTAGATTCCGCCCTGCCTTACGCCGAAAGCCACGACTGGATTTACGCCACTATCGGCATCCACCCTCACGAAGCGAGCCAAGTCACGCCACAGCATCTCCAGCAGCTCGCCGCTCTCGCCAAACATCCCAAAGTGATTGCCTGGGGAGAAATCGGCCTCGATTATTTCTACCATCACTCGCCCCGCGAAATTCAGCACCAGGTTTTCCGCGACCAGATGGCTCTCGCTTCCCAAGCGAAGCTCCCCATCGTCATCCACTGCCGCGATGCCTGGTCCGATTGCCTCCAGCTCATCGAAGAAGTCTGGCGTCCCACCGCACTCGGCGGCATCCTCCACTGTTTTACCGGCACAATCGATGAAGCCCGCCGCGGCCTCGACGCCGGTTTCATGATTTCCTTCGCGGGAAATTCCACCTATCCCAAAACGCAAAACATTCGCGACGTTGCCCGCGATATTCCTCTGGATCGCATGCTCATCGAGACGGATTCGCCCTTCCTGGCTCCTCAGCCCTATCGCGGCAAGCGCAACGAGCCCGCCTACGTCGCCGAAGTAGCGCGTACGCTTGCGAGTGTGAGAAACTTGTCGCCGGAAGAACTCGCCGCCGCTACATCCGCAAATTTTCGGCGTTTCTTCCATCTTGCGCGGCCACCTGAGTCTGCGGCCGCTGTAATTTGACGAGGTTGCAAAATCAGCCTCACCATTCGAGCCATGCCAGGGGGAAGCCCATCGCTCTGCTGACCGCTAAGGAGATCTTCGATCTAGTCCGCGACGATCTGGTCCTCGTCGAAGAAGAACTCACGCGGCAGAGCGCCACCGCGTTCGAACCCGTCTCCGAAATCACCAGCTACCTGTTAGGTGGCGGCGGCAAGCGCCTGCGCCCGGCATTATTGCTTCTTTGCAATCGCTACGCAGGGGCCCGCAGTCCCGGAGCCATCCGTCTCGCCGCCGTCGTCGAACTCCTTCACAGCGCCACCCTGATTCACGATGACGTCATCGACAGCGCCAACACCAGGCGCGGGCGTCCGTCGGCGAACTGCCGCTGGGGCAACCACCGCAGCGTTCTCGCCGGCGATTGGCTGTACATGCAGTCTTTCCAGATGGCCCTGGAAGAGCGTAATTTCCGCATCCTCGATGTGCTCATCGACCTTACGCAAAAAATGGTCGAAGGTGAACTCATTCAACTGGAAAAAATCGGCCGCATCGACGTTACGGAAGACGATGCCTTGCGCCTGGCCACCTACAAAACTGCGTGTCTCTTCAGCGGTTGCGCGCGCCTCGGCGCGGTTCTTGCCGGACTCGACGGGGAAGAAGAAGAAGCGCTCGCCGACTACGGCCGTTACGCCGGCCTGGCATTCCAGTTGGTCGACGATCTGCTGGATTTTACCGCCTCCGCAAAGCAACTCGGCAAGCCCGTGCTCAGCGATTTGAAAGAAGGCAAAGTCACTCTGCCGCTCATCTACGCCATGGAAAACGGCCATCGCGATGCCCGCGCCCTCGTGGCCCAGGTCCTCGAAGAAAAAGAATTTCAATCCGTTCGTCCGGAAACGCTGGTCGCTCTGGTCCAGGACTCCGGAGCCTTGGGCCGCGCGCGCGAACTGGCCCATGACTACGCCCGCCGCGCCAAAGCCTGTTTGAACGGGCATGCCACCAGCGAATACGGCCGGGCCCTGATGACTCTTCCGGATTTTATTCTCGCTCGCGAGAACTAAGCCTCTCGGATCGCCATGCTCCCTTTCAAAGTCGTTTATCATCCGCGCTATGACTTGAACCTCGGCGCGCACGTTTTCCCTTCGCAGAAATTCCGCCTCATCGCCGAAAGACTAATTAGCTCCGGCATCGCCGCCGACGCCGATTTTCTCCGCCCGGAACCGGCTTCCGAGGCCGATCTCCTCCGCGCCCACACCCAATCTTGGATTCACAAATTGAAAACTGGCACGCTCACTGCCAGCGACATTATGAAACTGGAAGTTCCTTACTCTCCGGAGCTGGCCGAAGCCGTATGGCTCGCCGCAGGCGGTACGATCCTCGCCGCCCAATCCGCAATGCGTGATGGGTTCGCCTCGAATCTGAGCGGCGGCTTCCACCACGCCTATGCCAATCACGGTGAAGGTTTCTGCGCTATTCACGACGTTGCCGTTGCCATCCGCCGCTTGCAGGCCGACGGAGATATCAAGACCGCCATGATTGTCGATACTGACGTGCAC
>JBBSFG010000061.1:0-14733 GCA_038238965.1 Candidatus Acidiferrales bacterium
TGATGCCGGCGTCCCCTTCACCAATTGGCATGTGCCGCTCTGGCGCAATCCCAAGCGCCAGCAGATCGTCATTTTCAAGCCGCCCTTCGCTCCCGATACCCCGGATTACGTCAAGCGCGTAGTCGGCCTGCCCGGCGATAGTGTTGATATTCACGACGGCGCCGTGTGGGTCAATAGCCAAAAACTCGACGAGCCATATACCCTCGGCCCCAGCGAGCCCTACGAACTTCACACTCCTTATAAAGTTGCGGATAATTGCTATTTTGTGATGGGCGACAATCGCAGCAATTCGTACGATAGCCGCTTCTGGGGCTGCGTCCCGCGCAAGGATATAATTGGCACGCCGGTGATGATTTACATGTCTCTCGACGCGCCTTCGGAAGCCTGGGAGCCTGGTCAAATCCGCGAGCGTTTCTTCGCGTATGCCAATGCCATCCTGCATCCCGGCAGCGTGCGCTGGAAACGTCTGTTTCACATATTTTAATTGCGGGAATTTGTCTCACAACAGGCCGAGCAGCAAGAAATGTGCCGCGCCCTCCGCGGTCGTAACCGTTCCGAAATGAGATTCGATTTGGTCGGTGTGTCCGCTATCTACTGAAAAAGGCTTTCGCATGCAGATAGGGTTTCCATGAAATACGCAGACGCTGGAGTCAACATCGCCGTCGCCGACGACGCCAAGCAGCGCATCCGTCATCACGCCAGCCGCACCTTCACGCCCGGAGTCCTTGGCGGCATCGGCGGTTTTGGCGGCCTTTTCGCGCTGGACACCAAAAAATGGAAAGAACCCGTGCTGGTCTCCAGCGCCGACGGTGTCGGAACCAAACTCAAAATCGCCATGGCCATGAGCGTCCACTCCACCGTGGGCGGCGATCTCGTCAATCATTGCATCAACGACATTCTGGTCCAGGGCGCCGAGCCGCTTTTCTTTCTCGACTATCTCGCCATGGGCAAGCTCGAGCCTCAGGTCGTGGAGCAGTTGGTCGACGGTATGAGCCGTGCCTGCCGCAAGGCCGGTTGCGCATTGATTGGCGGTGAAACCGCCGAGATGCCCGGCTTCTATCCCTCAGGTGAATACGATGTGGCCGGCTTCATCGTCGGCGTAGTCGAACGCAAGCGCCTGCTCAATGGAAAAGGCGTAAAGCCCGGCGACGCTTTGATCGCGCTGCCTTCTTCCGGCCTGCACACCAACGGTTACTCGCTGGCTCGCAAACTGGTTTTTGAAGTCGCCGGCCTGCGCCCCGACACCTACGTCGCCGAAGTGGGCAACAAAATCGGCGCCGAATTGCTCAAGCCCCATCTGTGCTACGCCCCTGCCCTGAAAAACATCGTCGCCCGCGGCTGCGTTTCCGCCCTGGCGCACATCACCGGAGGCGGCATCCCCGGAAATCTCCCGCGCGTCCTACCCAGCGGCGTCAAAGCCCAGATCGATCTGGAATCCTGGCCCGTGCCGCCCATCTTCAAATATCTCGCCAAGGTCGGCAAAATCGAAGGCGACGAACTGCTGCACTCCTTCAACATGGGCGTAGGCATGATCCTGGTGGTCCCGCCCGCCAATGTGAAATTTGTCGAAGCCGACCTGAAAAAGCGTCGCGAAAAGTTCTACCGCATCGGCCGCATCGAACGCAGCGACTCCGGCAAAGCACGCGTAGCCTATTCCGGCGCCCTCGCCCTGTAACAGGATTCATCTTTCACATCGCAAACAGCGGGTCAGTTTCCGATTACCAGTTGAGCTCGCACGACTCATCAGGAGTTGGCCTGCTCATCGACAGTTCTTGAGGTAGGTCTGTTGCGCAACGACGTTGCAACTCGGAGAGTAGCTGCTGCTGACCAATAGCCAAGGAGAATGCACCAACACAAGATTCCGGAGTTTCTCATGAGATAAAGCATCGGCCCTTGCCAACTGCTTTGCCCATATTCAAACCAGAATTTGACTTGAAGTTGTACTAAATAGAAGGCGCAAGACCACAACCCAAGTGAAACTACGGCGAGCACCGTTCCCCACAATCGACGTAGGCGCAAATTTGGTTTCGGGAGTAACCCGGCATCGATTCGCCAGCCAACGAACCACCACCAGAGAAAAATTGTCGGCAATTCCAGAAGTAAGAGTACATCGGCTCTCACCCCAAGCAGCCAAAATAAAGCCAAGTCCAGAGCCAATGCGGGAGCATTTATTGCTTGGAGCAAAATCCATGAAGTCTGATATGGCCAAATGGGCGGGCCTGTATCCCAGCCCATTCCCATGGCAGCGATTACGCGTTGATTATGGTATTCCCACACGACAAGTGCGATGCCCAGACATCCGAAAATTAAGGGTAGCAGAAGCCGAAAACGAAGAGGTCGCATATAGATTTAGACACCAACAAGCTATCATTCGGACCCACGCTGCCGCACCAACTCCCGATTAACACCGTAACCCGAAACAAACCCACTACCATCGAGCGCCAGGTTTTGCCCGCGCAATCGATTGTGCTAACGTTTTCCATTCATGAAAAAACGCCTAGGCGTGTTGCTCAGCGGACGCGGCTCCAACTTTGAAGCCCTGGCGGATAGCATTGCCGCCGGTCGGATTCCCGACGCGCAAGTTGCCATCGTCATTGCCAATCGCGAGGGCGCGCAGGGAATTGACCGCGCCACCGCGCGCGGAATCTCCACTCTGGTCCTGCCTTCCCGCGGCCTCGAACGCGAAGTCTACGACCGCCAGGTCGTCGCCGCCTTGCGCGAAAATAAAGTCGATCTGGTGTGCCTCGCCGGATACATGCGCCTGCTCTCTCCTTATTTCGTGCAGAGTTTTCCGCAGCGCATCTTGAATATCCACCCGTCGCTGTTGCCGTCTTTCCCCGGACTCGAATCGCAGCGCCAGGCCCTCGAATATGGCGTCAAATTCGCCGGCTGCACTGTGCACTTCGTGGATGAAAATCTCGACGCCGGGCCCATCATTCTTCAGTCCGTAGTACCGGTGCTCGACAGCGACACAGAAGACACCCTCTCCGAAAAGATTTTGCGCGAAGAGCACCGCATTTATTCCCAGGCGGTTAGAATCGTCCTTGAAGGCCGCTTCAAAATTGAAGGCCGTCGCGTAATTCAGTTGGCCACTCAGCCGGTTCACGAATGAATCTGCATAAATGACCGCCGCAACCTTCAAACCCGTCGCCGAACAGCTCGCCTACCTGAAAAAAGGCAGCGCGGAAATCATTCGCGAAGCCGAACTGCAAACCAAGCTCGAAAAATCTCTGAAAACCGGCAAGCCCCTGCGCGTGAAACTTGGCGTCGACCCCACCGCCCCGGACATTCACCTCGGCCACACCGTGGTAATTCGCAAACTGAAACATTTTCAGGAAATGGGTCACACCGCGGTGTTTTTGATCGGCGATTTCACCGCCATGGTTGGCGACCCCACCGGCCAGTCTGAAACGCGCCCGCCTCTCACCCGCGAACAGGTCAACGCCAACGCGGAAACCTACCTCGAACAGGTCTTCAAGATCCTCGATCGCAACAAAACGGAAATCCGCTACAACAGCGAGTGGCTCGACAAATTATCCAGCTACGACATCGTCCGCCTGTGCGCCAAATACCGCGTCGCGCGCATGCTCGAGCGCGAAGATTTTCACACCCGCCTCACCAATCAGCAGCCCATCTCCATGCACGAGCTCCTTTACCCGCTTCTGGTCGCCTACGATTCCGTGGTCCTCGAATCCGACGTCGAACTGGGCGCCACTGAGCAAAAATTCAATCTCCTGATGGGCCGCGAAATTCAGCGCGAGTACGGCCAGGAATCGCAGGTCGCCTTCACCATGCCCATCCTCGTCGGCCTCGACGGCTCGCGCAAAATGTCCAAGAGCCTCGGCAATTACGTGGGCATCACCGAAGCTCCCAGCGAAATGTTCGGCAAGATGATGTCCATTCCGGATGAGCTGATGTGGTCCTACTACGAACTGGTCACCGACCGCACCCCGGAAGAAATTTCCAAGCTAAAGAATGACGTCTCCGGCGGCGCCACCCATCCCATGGACGCCAAGATGCTCCTCGCGCGAGAAGTCGTCACCGGATTCCACGGCGAGCCCGCCGCGCTCAAAGCTTCCGAAACCTTCCAACGTGTTTTTCGCGATCGCCAGGAACCTGAAGAACCGCCCATCAAAAACGTACCGGTCGGCGCGTCTCAAACCATCAAGGTGCTGTTGATGACCTTGGGCCTGGCCGCATCAGTAAGCGACGCCGAGCGCCTGGTCAAACAGGGCGCCGTGGAAATCAACGGCCAGCGCGTCGACGACCCCCGCAAAGAAATCGATCTAAGTAAACCCGGCGATTTTCGTCTGCGCGCCGGAAAGAAGAAATTCGTCCGCGTCGTCATCGCCTGACGCACGCAACGTATGAAACTTTCTCTTTCTTCATGATCTGGAATCAACGGGGCCGTCCACCCAGAACGGTCATTCCGAGCGTAGCGAGCCGACGCCTTCTCTTCCTGCTTCGCTCGTGCGAAGCAGTCGGCTTGCGCAGTCGAGGAATCTCTCTTCGATCTATCGCGCAAGCCATGGATTTTGCCGTTTAACCAAGAATTTCCGTCACCATTTCTCCCACCTGCAGCGCAATCGACGGCGCCGCCGTCAACCCCGGCGAATCAATCCCCACCAGGTGAACCATCTGCGGCACCTTCGCATCCCGTTCGATCACGAAATCCGCAATCACATTCGCGGCACCGGGCCCCCCCAGCTTCGGCCGCAAACCGGAATACGCCAGCTGTAAATCATCCTCCGAAATTTCCGGCAGCAATTTCCGTGCGCCTGGAACGAAATCAGCAGCTTCCAACCGCTCCCGCTCATAGTCGTCCTTCTCCTTCACATACCGCGCCGTCGGCCCAATCAATAACGTGCCCCAGATTGTCTTTGTCAGATGCATCCCCAGACTCAATCCATCGGCGTGCGGCAACGGATACACCAGCCCCCGCACCAACGAAGCATGCCTCCCGCGCACCTCGCAATACTCTCCGCGCAGCGGGAAAATCTTCCACGAGTGGTTTCCGATCAACGCAGCAACTTCGTCGGCATGCAATCCCGCGGCATTGATCACACAGCGAGCGTCGATTGTTTCTCGCGATCCGGTGCGATGCGACGAATCTTTTTCGCCGCCGTCATCTTCCCCCACAAAGACGCCCACGCGAATGCCGCTCGTCGTCGCGTCCAGCGACTCCACCCTCGCGCGCGTAACAATATTCGCGCCCTGCTCCACCGCCACCCGCGCATACGCCCGCACCAGTTCTTCCGCCGAAACAATTCCGGTGCTGGGAACATCCAGCGCCGCCACGCCCGCGATGTGCGGCTCGCGCTCGTGAATATCTTCGGGTCCAATCAGCCGCAAGTCGGCTACGCCGTTTCCCCGGCCGCGCTCGTAAAGCGCTTCCAGCGCGCTTCGTTCGCCTTCATCGGCGGCCACTACCAGCTTTCCCGTCCGCTGGTGCGCGACCCCGTGCTTTTCGCAGAATGCAAACGTCAGCCGGCTGCCTTCCAGGCAATGCCGCGCTTTCAGCGAATCCCGCGGATAATAAATTCCCGAATGAATCACTCCGCTGTTTCGCGTGCTGGTGGCCATGCCCACGCGTGGCAACCGCTCCACGACAAATACATCCTGCCAGCGCGCGGAAAGCCCCGCCGCAATGGCGCAGCCAATCACTCCGCCGCCAATAATCAGAATGTTGACTTGATCCATGAGCTCGAACGCCCGGAATTAAGGATGCCACCAAACAACGATCCATTATCGCTACGACGGTTCGCCCGGAGGTGCTTCTTCCAGAAACGCTTTCGTTTCCACCAGCCGCGCTTGCGTCCCGTCATGCACCGCGTACACCGCATGTTTGCCCTTGTCATAACCCGTGCGCCACAGTGAAGCCGCCCCGTGCACCCCGTCCTTATTGATCCCATAAAAGAAGAGGTGAAATGTCGCCAGCTTTTTCTTGTCGTTCTTGTAGTTGTGCGCCACCCGGCTCATCGCTTCCAGGCACGCATCCGAAGGCGACTTGCCCCTGCGCATCATTTCCACAATGGTGTGCCCGCCGGCAATCTTGATGTTCTCTTCGCCTTTTCCCGTGGACCCTGCCGCGCCCACTTCGTTATCCACGAAACATCCCGCGCCGATGATCGGCGAATCGCCCACGCGCCCGGCAATTTTCCACGCCAGCCCTGACGTCGTCGTCGTCGCGGAAATATCTCCGTTGGCGTCCACCGCCATGCAGGGAATAGTTCCCGTGGGCGGACGCGCAATCACCTGCTGGATGTGCGGCAGCCACGCCCGTTTTTCCGGCGTGTCGAAAAGCGCTGCGATTTGCTCGTTGTATCCGTCGATGGCCGCCTGCTGCTTGTACTCAGGACTGTCAATTCCCGGTCTCCAATTAAATGATGTTGAAGCCTTCCACGCCAGCCATGCCAGTCGCGACGGCTCCGTGAGCAAATTCATGTCCGCGAATCCTTCGTCGATCGCGAAACGGTGCGCGCCTTCTCCCACGATCATCACGTGATTGGTCCGCTCCATCACCGTCTTCGCCAGCCGCGACACATTCTTGATGCGCCGCACGCCCCCAACCGACCCCGCTCGTCCGGTTGGCCCGTGCATGCAGCACGCGTCCAGTTCCACCTCACCTTCCTCGTTGGGCAGCCCGCCAAAGCCGACCGAATCGTCGGTGGGATCGTCTTCCACCACCGAAACCGCGGCCACCACCGCGTCCAGCGTGTCGCCGCCCTTTTTCAAAATGTCCATCCCGCGATCCAGCGCGTGCACGCCATTCGCGCTCGAAATAATCACCGGACGTTTTCCTTGCGCCGCTTGCCCGGCGCCGGCGGGCTCGGGTAAAACTCCGGGAGTGCCTGCGTCCGCCGAACTTCCAAAAAGTTTACCCGCGCTCGCCAACGCGCTACCCGCCAGGGAAGTCAGAAAAAATTTACGCCGCGTCCACAGGTCCATTGAGTGCCTCCATGATTTCGCGTTTTCGTCCACGCCAGCACATTCGTGCGGCGCATAGTATGAAACAAATCAGGCGCTGCGAGGATGCGCAAAATAAAAAGGGAAGGAGGCCGCTTATTCCGCGGTGCCCAGTGGCAGAAAGTATTGCGTGCCTTTGACAGGGTCCTGCAATCGCCGGAGCAGTTGCTGCAAGTCTTCAGAGCGTTCCACGAAATCGATCTCCGACGTGTTGATCACCAGCAGGTCCGACGCCGCATAGTGAAAAAAGAAATGTTCGTATGCCCGCGCCACTTCTTCGATATATTCCGGAGAAATCTCGCTCTCGTCCCGCGAAGCCTTTTTTTCGATCCTCGCCCGCAAGACTTCCGGCTTGGCCTGCAGATAAATCACCAGGTCCGGCGCGGGAATCCCGCCCGTTAGCGTCTCGTAATAACGATCGTAAAGTTTCAATTCCTCGTCATCCAGGTTCAGATTGGCGAAGATGCGGTCTTTTTCCAGCAGGAAGTCCGATAACATCGGCGCGGGCGCCTCGGCCGCCAGCGCTTCGCGCACCCGCTTCTGCCGCTCCATTAAAAAATACATCTGCGCCCGTAGCGCGGAACCCGGTTTTTCTTTGTAGAAGTCGGAGAGAAACGGATTGTCGTCGCAGTCGTGTATGCGCCGTGCGTGCAGCTTTTCCGCCAGAATTCTGGCCAGTGTCGATTTGCCCACGCGCAGCGGGCCTTCAATCACGATAAAGCGCGGCGTCTTCGACCCTGTTCTGAATTTGCTTCCCGCGGCGGATTCGGGATCGCCCGAAGTTCCCGCTGCCCATTCTCCGGCTTCACCGGATTGCAAATGCTCCTTGTTCGGATCGTGGGAAAGCATATCGTCGGACGGCCCGGAAAGTTTCGGGCGCAATTATAGCGCACCTCATTACAACACTACGCCTGCATTTCTGAAATTCGCACAATCTCACTCGCAAAAACACCAACTCCTCGCCGGCTGAGACCCGCGAGGAGCTTTTTCACTTCACCTTTGAGAGAACTCTTTCGCCGCGCCGTCAAAACTTTACGCAGCGTGATCTTTTAATGCACCACTCCAACATTATGTGCCGCCGTTGTGAAAGACATTGTCGCGCCCACGCTCTGCGGCACCCACCACAATCGTCGCACCCACATGTGTTCGCTGACCATCGCCCGCTTGCCGATGAAATCCATCAACAACGGTGTCACCTGCGTCGCGGCATACACCGCTCCGGAGTGCGCGAACGGCCGCATCAGTGGATCGCTTTCCGTTCCGTAGTTGCCGGAAAGCGCCCGGCGGGTAGACCATGCATCAAACGCCGCGCCGGCGTGTCCCGCGGCCGCCAGTCCATACCAGATTCGCTTCTGCTTGCGATTTTCATATCTAGGTTCCGCCGCCGGCTTCACCGGTTCGAACGCAAACGCTCCCGGCTGCCCGCTGGCCGGCTCTGCCGACGAGGATTCCGCGCCGCTGTTCATCCGCGGTTCCGGCATCGACGGAGCAGACGCTTCCGCGTTAACCTCCGCGGATCTTCCGCTATCCAGTTTATCTGGCCGTGCTGGTGAAGAAATCTCGTTCGGGACTGAAGAAGACACCATCGCTGCGGGGTTCGACACCGGCAGGACCACGTCTCCAAACAACGGGAGAGGACTCAACAATAGCAGCGCCGCGAATACCATCCACCACCTCAGTCGCCGCGGGCTCAATAAAGCTCTTATCCCGCAACTAAGTCAAGTGTGAAGTGCGCCGCCGCATCGGTAACTGGCCCATCCGGCCCACGCGCGTGGTACTTTCTCGCAAAACAAAAGTTTCTCGGTGGTAGGACCGCCGTACTACCGGAATCATGATCGACAGCTGGCCACGCAAAATGCCTGCGACCGGCCAGTAACAAAGCCGCGGCGTACGTCGTGCTTCGCCTCCGCCAGTCCCCCTCATGGCCAAGCCCCGAAAAATATTGTAAATTTAATGTCTGCTTACCGTTCCCCGGTAGCTCAATGGTAGAGCGTTCGGCTGTTAACCGAAATGTTGGAAGTTCGAATCTTCCCCGGGGAGCCAATTCTCAAAAACGCCTTGAGGCAAGGCAACATTTAGATTCTCAAACATTTGAACGCCATCCACCTGGGCCGTAGCCGACAAGGTACCTCGATTCGCCGTTCCAAAAAACTTCCGGACGTAGGACATGGCCGGCGACGAAGTGGAACATCTCTTCGGCGTATTTGGTTCCCGGGTTCGCGTCGTCCGCACTGGCGGGGAATCCATCGAGTTGCTGCAATTCCTGGCATCCAGAGGTCGTCCGATTCCCGTGGATTCGCGTAGCAATGATGTGTGGTTCCAGTGAGCTTATACTCTGACCACCATTTCTGAGGATCGATGTAATGCACCGAATTCTCCGCCGAAGTTTATTGGGAGGTCTCGCGGGAGCCATAGCCAGCGCAGCTCTTGTCGTTACCCTCGGCCATCCGTTCCTGAGCGTTCTTGTCGGCATCGTGATCGGAGCGGGATATTCGGCGAGCCTTAAGCCCACTCGCGGAACGTACGTTGACAATCTGATGGCCGGCGGCGCTCTTGGCGTTCCTCTTTGGGGACTCATCAGCGTTATCGCCATTCCCTTGTTCTCCAGCCGCATGCCGGAGTGGGACGCAGAGCAGATGCGCGTGCATTTCCCGGCACTCGTCGGTTGGGTGATCTATGGCGCCGCGCTCGGACTCCTCACTCAAGCGCTCAGTGACGTTGCCGCGAGTTACCTCGGCCTCGAGATCGAACCGGAACTAAAATCTTCAGCCAGTAAAACGCGCATCGTGATTCTCGGCGGCGGCTTCGCCGGAATGCGAACTGCGGAGTGTCTTGAGGCTGAGCTCCGTGCCAATCCTAATGTTTCCCTGACGCTTGTGAGTGAAACCAACGCGCTCCTCTTCACTCCTATGCTCGCGGAAGTTGCTGGTGGCAGCCTGGAGCCCAGTCATATCAGTACGCCTTTACGCAGCACTCTGCACCGCACTGAATTTGTCCGTGGACGAGCTGCGGAAGTCGATCTGGATGGCCGCCGCGTGATTCTCGCGAAGGGGCAGGCTGACGGTGCCGCAACCGCGGTTCACGAAATCGCCTACGATCATCTGGTCTTCGCGCTGGGGGCAGTTTCAAATTATCTCGGTATGCCAAACCTCGAGAAGTATTCCTTCAATTTCAAAAGCCTTCTGGACGCCATCCGCATCCGCAACCACGTAATCGAAATGTTCGAACGCGCCGACCGCGAGCTCGATCCAGCGGCTCGCAAGTCTCTACTCACCTTCGTCATCGCCGGCGGGGGATTTGCCGGTGTCGAGCTTGCTGGTGCGCTGAACGACTACACCCACGGTATCCTCGCCGACTATCCTAAGTTGCGCCGCGAAGAAGTAAGTATAGTGCTGGTGCACTCCCGTGATCGCATCTTGCCGGAACTGAGCGAGTCCCTTGGTCGCTACGCGCTGGAAAGAATGGCGGCTCGCGGCGTCATGTTCCGCCTCAATACTCGCATCTCCGATGCGCGGGCCGGCGTTGTGGTGTTGAGTGACGGCGAAATTAGCGCCGCAACGCTGGTGTGGACGGCCGGAACCGCGCCGAATCCATTGTTGAAATCGCTTTCGCTGGACCAAGACAAACGCGGTGCCTTGGTTGTGAATGAAACGCTCGCCATTCCTGGACACGCCGGCCTTTGGGCGCTGGGTGATTGCGCCGCCGTCATCGACGCAAGAACCAAAAAGTCCTGCCCGCCCACGGCGCAGTTCGCGTTGCGAGAAGCACAGACTCTGGCGAAAAACATTCGCCGCCAGCTGGAGGGTAGAGCGCTTCGGAAATTCCATTTTGATTCGCTGGGCGCGCTCTGCGTCGTCGGCCATCAAACTGCCTGCGCCGAGCTCACCGTGCCTTTCGCCCGCAAACATTCCGTGCGTTTTTCCGGCTTGCTCGCCTGGCTCATGTGGCGTGGCATTTATCTCGGCAAGTTACCCGGCCTGGAAAGAAAGATTCGCGTGCTGGTTGACTGGACGGTCGAACTTTTCTTCCCCCGCGATATCGTGCAGACCATCGAGTTGAAGTAGGTACGATTGATGGCAAATTCTCAAACGGCGATGACCATGCAGGCCTCTACACAGCTTAACCCCCAGATTTGGCCCGAAGTGCTGATCGGCCTTTGCTCGGGAGGTTTGGGGGGCGCGTTGCAATCGGCCTTGCTTGGGACTTCATTCTTCCGCGACGTTTCCTGCGGGCTTCTTTTTGGATTGGTGTTCGCAATATTTTTTGCTAAGCGCGCCACCAGTCCCGGCGCGGGATTGATCTGGGGTTTGGCATTCGCTTTTTTGCTATGGATGGTGATTCCGGCCGGCATCATTCCGTTTCTGTCGCGAAACGCCGGTTCGCAGGACATGTTGCGCGATGCCCGGCAACAATTTCCCCAGCTCGTCGCGTTTTTGATTTGCCTCGGCATGCCCGCCGGCGTGTCCCTGGGGATATGGGGCACGCTTCATCCTAGACTGGCGCAGGCAAAGTTTCGTTGGGCCCGCGCGATTATTGCCGGTGGTTTTGCGGGTACGATCGCCGGATTGATTTTTAGCCGCTGGGTCGCGTCTGGGGACTATTTTCCTCTGCTGGCTGGCTACGGCAATCTCAACGTCCTCCGCAGCATCATCGTCATCCTGCATTTCGCAGTCGCACTATTCATTGGCGTAACCTTCGGAATTTTGTTTCAGCGCGACGTCCGCGGTTACGGTTCCTGCATGGGCTGGGGTCTCGCGTACGGAATCTTCTGGTGGTTTCTAGGGCAGTTGACACTCTTACCGCTCGCCGCTCACCAAGCTCTCGATTGGTCAGCGGATCAGGGCGGCGTTGTTTTCGGCTCGCTTGTCGGCCACATCCTATACGGCCTTATTCTCGGTGTTGCTTACGCCACTATCGATCGTTTCTGGGTACGCCTCTTCATTCAATCTGATCCGCTCAATCGCGAAGTCGAAGGCCCCGGCGTTAACTTCCTGCGTTCCATGGGCTGGGGAGCAACTGCCGGGCTTGCCGGCGGATTGATTTCGAGCCCCGTAATGTTCGCAACAAGAATCTTGCCCGGAGTTGCGGGCCTGAGTCTTCGCGGATTCGCGCTTCATCTTCTTGTCAGCGCCCTCATTGGCGTGACCTACGGCCTGCTATTTCGCAATGAAGCGGCTAGCCTCGGACACGGCGTCGCCTGGGGATGGCTATTTGGCCTGATCTGGTGGTACGCCGGCCCCCTCACTCTCATGCCTTTGATTCTCACCGGCGAATGCGACTGGAGCACCGCTGCCGCCTCGGCGTTGCTTCCTTCCATGATGGGCCATCTGATTTATGGCGCCGTAACCGCCCTTACTTTTCTTGTCCTCGAGCGCCGCTACACTCGCTGGTTGTTGCTCGATCCCAGGATCGCCGCGCGGGAAGCCAGAAAAATTCGTCCCGTGGGTACGCCCGCACCCGCGCTGTGGCTTCTCGCTCTCGGCCTCGGAGTCTTATTGCCAATTTTACTCGGCTGACCACCACGGTACGCTCGTCATGAGGCCTGCAGAGCCATTCCTCCGAAATGAATCGGTCTATGAATCTCCTCTTTGCCATTCAGGCCTTGTGGGTGACGACTTATGCTGCTCACACATGGAGTGCCCCGAAAAGATGAATTAACGCAGCTGAACGGAATTTGATTCGTGTGACACCGTTGTGACGACATTGAGGCGACGGACTCTTCCGTCATGGCGCCGAAACACAACTTGACGGCATTTTTGAAATTTGCGTTCGGTTCTAAAACCGGATTTTCCCCGCCATCCACCTTTATTTACTCTGCGGCCTATGGTTGGATTTTTCGTTGCTCCGTCGCGCTAGGTTTCGCGGAGTCCACCGGCGCAAATTGCGCATCGGCGGCATTGTGCGCCCCATAGGACTGCGGCCCCTGCTGCCCGCGCCGCTCTTCCGCAAGCGCATTGAGCCGCGCAAAAATTTCTCGTTCCCGCGCCGCTTTTTCCGGAAGGTTCGCTTTCGCGTAGGCCCTCGCCAGGTTGAAGTGAATCTGCGAGCTGCCCGGCGTAATCTTCGCTGCAGTTTCCAACTCTTCCGCTGCTTGCCGGTCATTTCCCAATTCCAGATACGCTCGTCCCAATAGGTAGTGCCCCTCGGCCGAGCCCGGCGCCAGTTTCACCGCCTGCTGTGCGGACGCCAGCGCGTTTTCCGCGCGATGCCGTTTCAGCGCCATGGAGGCGAGCTGCAGATACGGCAACTCGCTCGCCGGATTCAGCGAAATTTCTTTTTGCAGCTCGTTCTCCGCTTCGTCGTATCGAGAAAGCGTAGCCAGCGCCGTCCCATAAACGTAGTGCACAAACGGAGCCGACGGATTTTGCTTTAGCAGCGTTTCGAATTTCGGAAACGCTTCGTCGTACCTGCTGTCTTTCAGCAATTCCGCGATCTCGCCCATCGCCGCAACCAGCGGCTCTCTGGCGCGCTCCACCTGCTCCGGCAACATCGCCAGCCTTAGCAGGTTTATTCCCAGCGCGAATCGCACTTGCCCCGCAAGCGGCCCTTTTCCCGCTACGGTATCAAGAAGGCCTTCAGCCGCTTCGAACTGGCCGTTTCGATTTAGCAGTATCCCCAGCCGGCATCGCGCCAGTTGCACGTTCTCAAAATTTCCGCTCAACCCCAGCTCTTGCCCATGCTGCAGGTGAATCAGCGCGTTGTCGTAATCCTGCAGTTCAAACTCCGAGAGTCCCAGCACCGCCCACGCCGTGCCCGAATTGGGCGTTCCTTCCAGCCATTTTTTCAGCGCGGAAATAGCTTCCGCGTAGTGCCCGCCGGAATAAGACAACATCGCCACATTCCACAGCTCCTCAAAGCCAGGAGCCTCCCTGCCACCTGCGTGCAGCGTAGTTGCCGCCGCTTCGTTGCCACCCGGCGACCCGGCCGGATTCGAATATCGCTGGCGGATCGCCGCCTCAATTACCGGTTTTTCCGGCAACAGTTGCTTTGCCACCGCAAACTCTTCCGCGGCTTTCTGCGGCTCGTTCGCAGCTTCCAGGCTCTTGGCCAGCGCCTCATGCGCAGCCGGCGAATCGGGAGCGAGCCTCACCGCTTCCCGCGCAGCCTCCAACGCCTCTCGCGGATGTTTCAAAGCAAGCTCGCACAGTCCCAGATGCACATAGGGCGCAGCCGATTGCGGAGACACTTTCGTTTCCTTGCGGAATTCGCTCGCCGCTTCCTCGAATTTTTGTGCCGCAAAAAGCGCGGAGCCGTAAGCAAAGTGCAGATAGGGAACGGCGGGATATTTCGACAGCAATTCTGCAAAGCTCGCCAGTCCTGCCGGTGTCTGCCCCTGCTCCACGAGCGCTGCCGCCGTTCCAACTTGCTGCAGCAACGCATCCGCGGAAGGATCAATTTGACCCGGCAAAACGGGCGCTCGCAACGCCGCTAATCCCAACGCAAGTGTTACCTGTGTACCCGCCGGACCTTGGGTGACCAGCGGATGCAGCTCGGACGCCGCCGCATCAAAGTTTCCATTGTGAATCAGCAGCACCGCCAGGTGATATTTAGCCACGCGTGAAATCTCGGGATCGTCAGTGCCGCCGAGCCTTTGGCCCTTGCTCAAATGTTGCAGCGCGCTCTCATAATCTTTCGTCTCATATTCGCAAAGGCCCAGAAAGTTCCACGCCGGACCGGCTTCGGGAGCCAGTTGCGTAAGCCGCTGGAACGCCGGAATCGCCTCCGCGTAGTGGTCGCGCTCGTACTCCAGCGTCCCCACGTACCACA
>JBBSFG010000062.1:0-14450 GCA_038238965.1 Candidatus Acidiferrales bacterium
CTGAAACGAGTCGGCCTGTAACGCTGCCAGCGCTTCTTTTCCGTTTCCCGCCACAACCACCGTGTGGCCGCGCTTTTCCAGCATTCTTTGCGCCAGCAGTTGATTCACGGCGTTATCTTCCACCAGCAGAATGCGCAGGTGGCCATGATCTTCTCGAAGCGAATGGCGGGTAATCAGCGGGCGGGCCGCTTGTTTTTTGGGTTTGCTTCCCAGCGCGGTCAAAATCGCAGCCAGCAATTCGGCCTGCCGCACCGGCTTGGTAAGATACGCCGCCACACCCAGTTCGCGGCAGCGCCGCGCGTCTCCGCGTTGGCCGGCGGAGCTGAGCATCATGATCGTCGCGGTTTCCCATTCCGGATTGCGCTTGATAGCTTCCACCAGTGCAAAACCGTCCATCTCCGGCATTTGCGCGTCCAACAGGATTAGCGGAAAATTCCTTCCCAGTCCCTGTCCTTCCCTGAGAGTGGTCATGGCCTTTGCGCCGCTATCGACGGCCACCGCCTTGGCGTGCCAGCCGGAAAGCATCTTCACCAGAATGTGGCGATTGGTTTCGTTGTCGTCCACAACCAGGACGCGCATATCGCGCAAAATCATCGAGTCGCGAGGAATAATCGTTCTCACCGAATCCGTTTGCAATCCAAAGTGCGCGGTGACGTGAAAAGAGCTGCCCTTCCCGAGTTCACTTTCCACCCAGATTTTCCCCTGCATGAACTCCACCAGCCGGGAAGAAATCGTCAGCCCTAGTCCCGTGCCGCCGTAGGTGCGCGTCATGGACCCGTCCGCCTGAGTAAAGGCTTCGAAGATAGCGCGTTGTTTGCCGGCAGCGATCCCAATTCCGGTATCGGTTATGGTGAAATGCAATTGAACAGCTTCCGTGGTGCGCGACTCCACCTTCACGTAAACAATCACTTCGCCGCGCTCGGTGAACTTTATGCCGTTGCCGACCAGGTTCACGATAATTTGCCGCAAGCGTCCGGGGTCTCCCACCAACCCGTCCGGTACGTCCGGTTGCAGCTCGTACGCAAGTTCGAGCCCTTTTTGATGTGCGCGCAAGCTGAGGGCTTTCATGGTGTCGCCCAAACTATCGCTCAGATTGAATTCGATCGCATCGATCTCCAGCTTGCCTGCCTCGATTTTTGAAAAATCCAAGATGTCGTTGATTAGCGAAAGCAGCGAGTCCGCGGACAACTTGGCCATGTTCAGATATTCGCGCTGCTCGGCATCCAGCTCGGTGTCCAGAACCAGCTCCGTCATGCCCATGATTCCGTTCATAGGCGTGCGAATCTCGTGGCTCATGTTGGCCAGGAACTCGCTCTTGGAGCGGCTCGCGGCTTCGGCCTGCTCTTTGGCCTGCTGCATGGCTTCTTCGGCGCGCTTTCGAGCGGATATGTCCTGATAGATTCCCAGCGAGCCGACCACTTCTCCATTCACCACCAGCGGTACGCCATGAAGCTCGACGTCCACCAGGCTCCGATCCTTTCGCATGCGTTGAGTGACTCGGTTGACTGGCGACCCGCTGAGCGTTTGAGTGGAAATGGTGTTTGCTTCCTCGGACAATTCCCCCGCCGCGAAAAGTTCATCTATCGGCTTGCCGAGAATTTCGATTTTCGGATATTGAAACAAATTTTCGAACGCGGGATTGCACAATTGCACATTTCGCTGGGAATCCAGGACCATGATGGCCAGCGGGCTGTTGTCTATCAGCGCGTTGAGGTAGGCGGTGCGCTCCGCAACCCTTTTTTCCAGACTGTCGTGCGCGCTCTGGATGGCCACGTCCCGCTGCTGGATGCGACCGAGCATGCTGTTGAACTGGTCAAACAGCACACCAATTTCGTCGTAGCTGGTCTTTACGGCGCGAATTGAATAGTTTTTGTGCTCGGCGACTGCCGAGGCCGTCTCCGCCAGTTGTCTTATCGGCTCGGAGATCACCCGCTGCAAACGGTAGGACAACAGAAAGGCGATCGTCAGTGAAACCAGCAGCACCAGGAAATCGATGGCCATGAACCGCAGTAACCGCTCATGCAGATCGATCAGGTCCGCTTCAAGGTAGATCCGTCCGAGGGATTCACCGTCAAGAACAATATCCTGCGACGAGACCATCTGCTGCGAACGAACGGCGCTTCCCTCTTTATGGACGGCATCGCAGAACCCTGCGTCCCCGGAATTTCTGCTGAATGTCGCCAGAATTTTGCCCTGGGAGTCGTAAAGGCAGGCATGCACCACGTGCCGATTTACGCGCAGAGCGCTGAGAATTTCCCGCGCCGATTGTGAATCATGAAAGGTCAGCGCGGCGGTGCTTATGGATCCGATCATCTTTGCGGAGCTCAGCAGGTCGGCGGCTTTAGCACGAAGGAAAGTCGTGCGGTCATACACGGTGAACACCGCGGAGGCCACAAATAGAGCTACCGCGCAGGAAACCAGCACGATGCCTTGGAGCTTGTGACGGATGGACATGTCTCGGTAGGAACGCATTTCAGGTGGCCTTTGGATAACTTTGGTCGTGGACGATCTTGGCCAGGGCCAGCAGTTTGGAACTTACATTTAAGCGCGCTTTTCGCACCGCATCTACGTTCACCGCAAAGCGCATGCGGTGGTCTTCGAGGAAGAATTGAATACCGCCACCGCGCTCCGCGAACGTTCCGGTTTCGCCAATCACCAGCACGCTGGAGTTCTTTACCCGGTTCAAAACTTCCGGCAGACGCTTCTCTTCCCTTTCGCTGACGAAAACAATCTGGCAGGTATTCACCTGCGTCAGATCAGAGATCCTGCTGGCCACTACCTGGCGACTGTTGACGATCTTGCCCTGCAAAATATCGTCCAGTGACCGGCCGAACGGGTCGTAGCGAAAAATGCAGACGGTAAGGGGAGCCTTGTCATCCTGAAAAACGTCGGCAGGCCATTCGATAAATTTTGCGAAGTTCAAAAGGAATGCCGCTTTCACCTGATATTCGACCGGCGCAGGGTCCTCGCAACGAGAGCGCGATGCCGTGGTGAGAAAAACTAAAACAGACAAGATGACGGCGGAGACTCGTAGCCCGCGACATTCCGGGCGAGAATGAGCCTTCACGTGTATCCGCCGCATGCCGTCTCGCGATGCACTCGAAAAATTCAAATTGTTGTGCCCATGTCTAATACCGCCAGGTCAACTTCGCGTATCCGCTGCGCTTGATCGAAGTGGAGTTTGCGCCGACGCCGCTCACGAATTCCAGATGCCGGTCCTTCAATAAATTTTGTCCGACCACACTCAATGAAAAACGCTCGCTCCAGCGCCAGGACAATCCGGTATCCAGGCGCGTGTAGGACGGCACGCCAAGGGCAATGAGACGGGCCACGTAGTAGGCGGATAAATCCCATGCCAGTCGTTGTGTCACTGCAACATGCGAGCGCAGTTGCGCCTTGAAATGCGGATCGCTTCCCTCGGTGTCCGGGGCAGTAGTCATATCCTGGCTCCCGGGACTTGCATGTATATGAATCCGCTCGAAATCAAATCCCGGCGAAATGGTCCAATGGTCGTTGATCTTCCAGTTCGCGGCGATTTCCAATCCGTGTGTTTCCCCGTAACTTAGGTTCTGGAAAACGATCGGCAAGACAACATGGGGAGGAAGAGGCGTGTTTTCGAAGAAAGGCTGGCCTGGCTCGTCGGTATTCTGTTGGTCATAGTCATTGTAGTATGCGGACAAATCGATCGAGAGATTACCGAGAATTGCCGTGCGATATCCGGCCTCATAAGACACCAAGCCTTCATCTTTGACTTGCGGGTTGCCGATCAGACCGACCAGCACAGGAACACCGTCGGGACCCGGAAAACTCGTAACGTTCAGGCGCAAGGCCGCGTCCGTTTCCGCCGGTGTCCGCAAAGCCCTCGATACCGCAGCCCACAGTGCCTGATTCGCGACGGGTGTGTAGCTGACTCGCACACTAGGTATCAGTCCGAACCCGGTGTAGTTGTTGTGCTCCAGTTTGGTCCCCACGGTCAGCGCGACTCGCTGGGGAACCAGCGAGATCTCATCCTGAATAAATGCACTGAACAGGTTAGTTTTCAGGTTTGCGGGATTCAGAGAGATGGAAAAACTTCCATCCGAATTGGAGTCTGAAAATCGGTACCCCGCTCCCCACACGATGTCTTGCCGCGGCCCCCACGCAATGTGATTCTGGAATTCGAGATTAAAAGTACGCCGCCCCTCATTCAGCAAATCACCGCGCTCATACTTGTCGTAGCTGAATAACAACGACATATCGGATTTAGGGGAATAGCTATGGCTCCAGATCGATTGCAGGAAGCCACCCGCAAGATCCACCCTGCTAGTGATGTTGATGAGCCCCGGTGACGTGATCGACGGCAGAAGCGTGGTCGGAAAGCCTTCCTTGCCGGTGTATATGTCGCCCTGCACCATCAGGGAGTCCTTGGGCGAAAGCTTGCTGTCCAGTCGAAAGCCGCCACGCAACATGTGCCAGCCGTCATTGCCATTCTGCCCGTTCAGATCCGGCATGTGATTCTGGTTGAAGTACTTTGAAAAAATACGGTATTGGGTACTCTTGCCCAGGTTCCCGCCATACTGCGTGGTGGCAAATCCCTGATCGAGATTTCCGCCGCCGGCCACCACCATCGCGCCGGGTGTTTCTCCCGCCGGCTTGGTAATGATGTTGACGACGCCATTCACAGCGTTCGCACCCCAAACGGATCCGCCAGGCCCGCGAATCACTTCGATCCGTTCAATGTTTTCGAGGGGTACATCCACGACATCCCAGAAGACACCACCGGTGGTGGGGGTGTACAGATTTCGACCGTCGAGCAGCACCAATAATTCGTTGCCAAATTCCTGGGTCAAACCACGCGCGGAAATGGCCCACGTGTCGGCATTAATCTGCGCCACGTCGACGCCGGGGACCATGCGCAGCAAGTCGGGAATGTTTGTTGCCCCCGAGCGGCGAATGTCTTCCGCGGTGATCACAAAAATGGCGGAAGCCGTGTGCGAAAGTTTCTGCTCTTTCCTGGACACCGAAGTCACTTCGATATTCATCAGATCTTCAATACTTTTGTTACTCAGGTCGCCTTGCACATCCTGCGCCCAGGCCGGAACGCCCACGGCTATGGCGGCCAACAACAACAGCATGCTGCAGTTCGCCGGCCAACAAAGTTGCCGATGCGGCGATCCCTGTGCCTCACAAGCGCCGAGATTGCACCGCGTTGCGATCCCCATTTCTTCAGCCTCCGGAACGGGCAACGCACTTCCAGGATTCGAAATTCCTGAGGTCGATAGGCCGGGACGTGGCTATCGGACAGAAATATTCGTCGATTCCAGGTTGTGCGTTGAATGCTCCCAGCGGAGGGGTAAGACTACCGGGGGCTCGAACCTCAATAACTCTGACACATACCTGGCATACAAAAATGGTCCGTGCGTTGGCTGTTTCCACAAGTGGGAAAGCTCGCGCTTAGCGCGCATGGAAGCCACCGGCGCTCCGACAGTGTCGGACGGCGAGCAGCGCGCCTCCAGCTTTGCGACGTATCCCTTCATGGACACGCTGGCGGGCACGGGCCTCTCGGAAAGTCTGATACTCGGCGGCCAGTATTTTGCCATTTTCAACGATGGCCACAACCGTCAATTGCCGCGCCTCACCGGCGGACCCTTCCGCTACAAGACGTTTGCTTCCGATTACGTCGCGAAAGCCGTCAAAATGGCCACCAAACCAATAACGCAAGGCGTGGTTGCGCCTTCCCAATGGCGTGCCGCCGGTTTGTCTTATCGGGGTGATCAATCCGCTCAGTCCCCACGTCGAAACCGCGGAAGAAATCTGTACGGACCTGCTGCTGGCAGCAAAACACATCCCCGTCGAGCGTCTGGGTTCGACCGACGATTGCGGTTTTTCGCCATTCAGCATCGATGTGAAACCCAAACACGGTTCGCCCGACGTGGCCCGCGATATCGCATTCCAGAAGATCGCCGCGCGCGTTGAGGGAACCGCGCAGGCGGCTAAAAGACTAGGCGTTCAATGAAATGTTTCCCGTAGCGGGTAACAAAGTTCAAATCGGGACGTGGCAGCAGGTTGACCGCCGGTCCTAACGTATAACCCTAATCCTTCCCGCGCTTTCGCAATGCTGCATCGGTAACGACCTTGCACTGAAAAAGGGAATGTTTGTGCGCGGTTGCGATGGCGCAGACGAGAGCTTCATGAATGGATTAGAAAAACCTGTGACTTCCACTCCACGCCGCGAACTCAGGACTGCCCGACTTGTCGCGCTGGGTTGTCCGATCGCCGTTGCGCTAATGGCCTTCCTCGGTGTTTGCGGCTGGGTATTCGACATCGGCGCCTTTCGCAGCGCAATTACCGGCTTGGCGACAATGAAGATAAACACGGCCGTTTCGTTTCTTCTGCTGGCGATGGCCATGTTGCTGCTGCGTCGTTTGCCGGTGACGTCCAGTAAACGGCTGACCGCTCACGTATTTGCGTTGGTAGTGACGTGCGTGACGGTGGCTACTCTCGGGGAGTACCTGCTACACCTCAACCTTAAAATCGATGAGTTGCTGTTTCGCGATTCGGGCGCTTCCGCGTCGATTACTCGCGGGCGAATGTCGCCGCTCACGGCTGCCAGCCTCTTGATGCTCTCTGCCGCGGTAGTGCTGCAGAATGGCAGGCGGACGATCTGGAAATGGGTCGGCCAGGGATTCGCGGGTTTAGCGGGAAGCGT
This sequence comes from Candidatus Acidiferrales bacterium, assembly GCA_038238965.1. Classification (GTDB taxonomy): domain Bacteria; phylum Acidobacteriota; class Terriglobia; order Acidiferrales; family UBA7541; genus Acidiferrum. The sequence goes on from JBBSFG010000062.1 coordinate 6,689, forward strand.
CGGCGTAGTAGCCGTGGTTGGCTACCTTTACAGCGCAGTGTCGCTGTACCAAATTGCGTCATACACCAGCATGTCGCTGCCTACGTCACTCTCCATCGTCGCGGCGTCAGCCGGAATTCTGTTCGCCCGGCCCCGGGCCGACCTGATGCGAATCGTCCTGTCCAGCGGAACCGGCGGAGTAATGGCTCGGCGACTGATACCCATTGGCTTCATCGCGCCCGTGGCGCTCGGCTGGCTCTGGTTGACCGGTCAAAGCGTAGGCTACTACGGTGCAGAAACCGGCTTGGGCCTGTTGATCGTGCTCATGATCGCCATGCTGATGGCCGCGTTTCTGTCGACGGCCAGAGCCATCGACAAAAGCGATCGCATTCAGCGAGAGGAATCGGCCCGTGCGCTTACCCTTAAAGCGCTCCGCGAAGGCGAAGAGCGCTTCCGCACTCTGGCGAACAACATTTCCCAGTTTTGCTGGATGGCCGATGAGACCGGCTACATCTTCTGGTACAACGATCGATGGTTTGAATACAGCGGCACCACCCTGGAGGAAATGCAGGGTTGGGGCTGGCAAAAAGTCCATCATCCGGACCATGTGCAGCGCGTGGTAGACAAGATCGCCAAATGTTTCCGCAGCGGCGAAGTCTGGGAAGACACCTTTCCCTTGCGCGGCCGCGACGGCATTTACCGCTGGTTTCTCTCCATCGCCGTTCCGATCCGCGACGCGCAAGGCAATGTTTTTCGCTGGGTCGGCACCAATACGGACATCACCGAACGCAAGGAGGCCGAAGAATATCTTGCAAACAAACTTGACGAGCTGAAGCGCTCAAACGACGCGCGCAAGATTGTGGAAGACCAATTATTCGAGGAAAAGGAACGCGCCCAGGTCACCCTGGACAGCATCGGCGATGCCGTGGCCTGCACGGACCACTCCGGAAATATCAGCTTCTTCAATCTGGTCGCCGAAAAAATGACCGGGTGGTCCAGACAGCAAGCCACCGGCCAGCCGATGGCGCAGGTGCTGAAAATCCTGGACGCTACGACGCGTGAAACCATACCGGATCCCATGGAGCTGGCCGTCAAGCAAAACCGTTCCCTGCACCTGCCGCCGAACTGCCTGCTTATCCGGCGTGATGGGGTTGAAATTCCCATTGAAGACTCCGTCGCACCCATCCGCGATCGTTCCGGGCAGCCCACCGGAGCGGTGATCGTCTTCCGCGATGTCACTGTCGCCCGTGCCCTGGCTTTAAAAGTAATTTATGCCGCGCAGCACGACATGCTGACAGGCTTGCCGAATCGCACGTTTCTGAGCGACCGCATTACCCAGGCAATTGCCCTGGCCCGCCGCCGCCATAAAAAGCTGGGGGCGTTGTTCCTGGATCTCGACGGCTTCAAACACATCAACGATTCTCTCGGCCATCCCATCGGAGACAAGCTGCTGCGGTCCGTCGCCAAACGATTGACTGACTGTGTGCGCGGCACCGACACCGTGAGCCGCCAGGGCGGCGATGAATTCGTCGTGCTGCTTTCAGAAATGGAGCAGGCGGAAGATGCCGCCATCACGGCCAGGAGGATGCTGCAGGCCGTTGCGAAGGCTCACTCCATCGAAGGACACGATCTTCACATCACCACCAGCATCGGCATCAGCGCCTATCCCGATGATGGCCTGGACGCCGAAACGCTAATCAAAAACGCCGATACCGCCATGTACCAGGCCAAGGAACATGGGCGGCAGAGTTACCAGTTTTTCAAGCCGGCGATGAACGTGCGCGCCGTGGAGCGCCAGTCTATCGAGGAAAGTCTGCGGCGCGCTCTCGAGCGCCACGAATTCTCCTTACACTATCAGCCCAAAGTAAATCTGAGAACCGGAGAGATTACCGGGGCCGAAGCTCTCTTGCGATGGACGCATCCAACTCGTGGGTCGGTGCCTCCTGGGAAATTTATAACCGTCGCGGAAGATTGTGGCCTCATTCTTCAGATCGGCCATTGGGTGCTTTATGAAGCGTGCCGGCAGACTCGCGCCTGGCTGGAAGCGGGCTTGGCCCTGGGAACCATGGCCGTCAATATTTCCGCGATGGAGTTTCGAGACGATAACTTTCTGGCAGGCGTATTCTCGATTCTCAAAGAAACGGGCCTGGATCCCGGGTCCCTGGAGCTGGAGCTGACCGAAAGCGTTTTGATGAAGCGCGCCGAGTGCACCGAATCCGTTCTCAAGACGCTCCGAGCCAGAGGAGTCCAACTGGCCGTGGACGATTTCGGCACCGGTTACTCCAGCTTGAGTTACCTGCGAAAATTTCCCCTGGATAACTTGAAGATCGATCAGTCGTTCGTCCGGCAGATCACCACTTCGCCCGATGAAACTACCATCGTAACTGCCATCATCAGTATGGGCCGAAGTCTTAAGTTGCGAGTCGTGGCCGAGGGCGTGGAGACTCCGGAAGAATTGGCTTTCCTCCAGGCTCACCGCTGCGATGAGGCGCAAGGATACTATTTCAGCAGGCCGGTCCCTGCTGAAGAGTTCGCCCGACTGCTGGAAAACGGCATACCGGAACACGTAATGGCGCTTCGGCCGCAATTTGCGGGCGCGCGCCCAGTAAAATTGCATTCCTGACATCGGAAGTCAGCCGCGTATTTCTTAACCCGCTCGCGGAATCCCTTAGCCCGGCGGAGCCGCCTGAAAATATTTCGACCCAGGCGGCGTGAACACGAAATAGGCTACAGCCATCAATAGCACGGCGTGCGCGGCCATTTCCGACACGGAGTGAAATGCGCTCACAGCCACATGAAAGGCCAGCCACGCTACCAGCAGCCACCGAGCCCAGTTGTGGCCCATCAGGAGGAAAACTCCCCCGACAATCGCCAGTATCCGTATGAACGAAACCAGCACGATCCAGCGGTCGACCGGCCGTTCGGAAAGATGGTAGGCGAGGCCCACCAAGCCCGCGGCAATAAACAATACGCCGAGAATCGTGACCACAACGGGACGTTTCATCGCACCCGGCACTGATTGGCAAGATACAAGCAATAGAACGACGTACAGAATTGTACGCAGCAGGCGGAAGCATTGCTACGTCTCCTGTAGAGTTCCCGTGGAAACGTGTCGATTGACGAATGCGACGGCGCCGTTTAGATTTAGCGTCAAGCCCTACGGAGTGCGGATGAACATATTTTGCCGAGTTATCGCCGTCTTGCTGCCTGTATTTGCCCTGTTCGCGCCCACTTCTTTCTCCCAGGAACAACATCAACATGCGGCGCCGCAGAAACTTGGCGAAGTGTCCTTCCCGGTATCGTGCGCTCCCGCTGTTCAGAAACCATTCAATCACGCCGTTGCTCTGCTGCATTCCTTCGCCTACTCAGCGGCAGAACAAGATTTTCTCGAGATTGCCAGCGCAGACCCGAAGTGCGCCATGGCGCACTGGGGCGTGGCAATGTCCTTTTACCATCAATTATGGGAGCCCCCAATTTCGCCCGAAGACCTGCTGCGCGGTCAATCGGAAATCCAGAAAGCGAAAAGCCTCAGCAGCGTATCTCCACGGGAACAAGCGTTTATCGATGCGCTGGTGTTGTTTTACAAAGACGCGCCCAGAGTTCCGCATGCCACGAGGGCGCTCGCGTACGAAAAAGGCATGGCGGATCTCGCGCTTCACAATCCAGATGATTGCGAATCGCAGATTTTTTATGCGCTCGCGCTATTGTCGACGGCGCCCTCCACCGATCGCAGCCGCGCCAATCAAAAGCAGGCGGCTGACATTCTCGAGCCGCTCTTCAAGCAATATCCGCAGCACCCCGGCGTCGCACACTACCTGATTCACGCCTATGACAATCCGGAGCTGGCCAGCCGCGGCTTGCCGGCAGCTCGCGCCTACGCGAAGATCGCTCCGTCCGCCCCCCACGCTCTGCACATGCCTTCGCACATTTTTACTCTTCTTGGGCTGTGGCAGGATTCCATCGACTCCAACTCCGCGGCGCACGCCGCCGCTCGCGAACAAAATGATACCGGCGAAGACCTTCACTCCATGGATTATCTGATGTACGCGTATTTGCAGGCTGGGCGCTACAGCGAAGCCGAGCATCTGCTTCGGGAATTAAACGCCATGCCTGATCTCTCCGTCGCCCAGTTCAAAATCGGCTACGCCGCGACGGCGATGCCGGTTCGCTATGCCGTGGAGCGCGGCAAATGGGACGAAGCAGCAGCAATTCCGCCAAAGCCGGGAAGCGCGCCTCAAGTCCTGGCCATCACCTATTGGTGTCACGCGGTCGGCCTGGCGCGCAGCGGAAAACCCGATGCCGCCGCGCCAGAACTCGAAAAGCTGAATCAGTCTCTTCAACAGGTCCGCGAGAAACACGACGACTACTGGGCCGCTCAAGTGGAAATACAAATCGCAGAAGCCAAGGGGTGGATTGCCCACGCCACAGGGCATCAACGCGAATCAGTAACTCTACTGCGCGCTGCGGCAGAAAAAGAAGAGAGTCTCGTCAAGCATCCCATTACGCCCGGCGCCACAGTTCCCGCACGCGAGCAGCTCGGCGAACTTTTGCTTAAGCAGAACCAGCCCACCGAGGCTCTCCGCGAATTCCAAACCGCACTCGCAAATACGCCAGGACGCCGTGGCGCGCTAGCGGGCGCCGCGCGAGCCGCGGAAATGGCCGGCGACTTACCGAAGGCGCAAGAATTCAAGACACAATTGCGCGCTCTCGCCTCGACCGATGCAAACTAAACACGAGCTGGTTGCTCGCTGCTTATTTCCACTTTGCGGATAGGCGGCAGCGTTCGGGTGCCTCACCCGGGGTTTCTAAGGGTGGGGTTGTAACGTGGGACCATCAACGATCAAGCGATCGAAGCCGCTTTCTCGTCCACCTTCGAACTTCAAACTTCTAGCACCTGTCCGGCATCGCGACACATCTATCCCGCGTTCGGACAAATCCTCGCCCAGCCGGGCAGCCGCGCCATTTCTAAACCTCGTTGCGTCTTGTAGTTATCGAAAATCCCGATCCGGCTGCCGGATTGCTCTTCACTCCCGTGGCCAAGTCTGGCTGCGCGAACGAAGGTCAAGCTCAGGAGCGATCCTATGAAAAAAGTCGATCACATTCGGGAGAAGGTCACCATTCTCCCCACGTCCATGTACCTATCCAAGATGCATGATGCCGGCTGGAGCCTCGTGGCGCTGGAGTGGGAGCGTGAGATCGAAATCTCCGGTGGCCCCAACGCTGCGACCGACGAGGCGGCTCTCGAAGCCGGCTCCGAAGAGATCCCCTTCGGCCTGCGCATTGCCGCCGACGCGCGTCACCTGGAAGACGACCCCCTCGAAACTCAAACCCTCAAATTCCTCGCCGAAATGATCGTCCAGGATATCTCCTTCAACAGCATGGCCGACGCCCTCAACGTACGCGAATACCGCACCCGCGACGGGCATCCCTGGACCGCCGCCAGAGTCTTCAAGCTCATCCCTCGGCTCATTGACGTGGCCCCGCGCCTGCTTTCGGGCGCCGAATGGGAAACCCGCAAGCAGCAGCTTTCCAAGGTCGCTTGGAACTCGTAAGCATCCATCGCAAAGAAACACACGCGGTAAAAGTATTTGTCGCCTCCGCGCCGTTTGGTATCATCTTCCAGTTCCTGTTCCTCCCAGCGGGTGCGCGCTAGCGCCATCGCCCCCGTCGCGGCACTCAGCCTTCCCCAAAAATGCTGAGGTGAACTACTTGCGCTTCCTGACTCCTACTGAAAATAAGCGGCTCAATGAGCTGATTGGATTTTTGTGTATTATGGTGTCGATCCTCACCGCGCTGGCGTTGATTTCCTATTCCCCGACGGATGCGTCGTTAAACGTGAGCTCCGCACCCGAAGGCTCCAGCACCAACAACTGGATCGGCCCCGCGGGCTCGTATGGCGCAGACTTGCTCTTTCAGGTATTTGGTTTCGCGGCGTTCCTGTTGCCCATGGGTCTGGCAGCGCTGGGCTGGCGCTGGATGAAGAGCCGTCCCATCAACTCTCAGGCTGTCACGCTCGTTGGATATGGACTGTTGTTGCTGTCTCTGCCTTCCCTGCTGACCTTGTGGCACTTCCCGGAAGTCCGCGGCTCCGTGCCGCCGGGAGGAATGCTCGGCTCGCTCGTTTCCGGCGGATTGCGCAGCGGCTTCAACCCCATCGGCGCAAACCTGGTGGCGGTCGCGCTGTTGCTGACCGCGTTGTTCATGACCACGCGATTTTCTTTTTCCGGCGCGCATGCTTGGGCCAGCGGCCCCAAAGGTCCCATCGGCGCGGCGGAAAAGCTTGGCGTATTGCAGAAAGTGCAAGCGCGCTGGCACGCCTGGCGCGGAACCCGCGAGCAGGATCGCCTGCGCAAGCGCCTGGCCGAGACGCGCCTGTCGGGCCGCAAACCGGTAACGCCCCAATCCGTGGGCAATGCCTCGGCGCTGAATGAAACTTCGGGCGCAATCGAGTTGGACGACGAAAGCGATGTGTTCAAGTCTCGCCAGGAACAACGCGAAGACGAACGCAAAGAGCGCGAGAAATCCTACAAGGCCCCCATCTTCGTGATGGACCGCGAGCCGGAGAAGCCCGGCGCGAAGAAAACCGCCGAGCCCAAGATCGCCAAGGGGACTCTGAATTACAAATTGCCTTCGGTATCGCTGTTGCGCGAAGGCGAACGCAGCCAGAAACTTGACGAAGCCGAGCTGAAAGAACGTGCGCGTGCCATCGAAGCAAAATGCCAGGAGTTCGACGTGCAAGGCCGCGTCACGCAGATCAATCCCGGCCCGGTGGTGACCACGTTTGAATTCAAGCCCGAAGCGGGCATCAAGTACAGCCGCATCATCGGACTCACCGAAGATTTGTGCCTGGCGCTGCAAGCCGAATCAATCTTAATAGAGCGCATCCCGGGAAAGTCCACCATAGGAATCGAAGTTCCCAACCTGAATCGCCAGACCATCGCGCTGCGCGAAATTATCGAAGCGCCGGAGTTCCTCAATTCCTCCAGCAAGCTCACCCTGGCCATGGGCCGCGACCTGCACGGGAGGATCCGCGTGACCGACCTGGCTTCCATGCCCCATTTGCTGATCGCCGGCTCCACGGGCACGGGCAAGAGCGTGTTCATCAACTCGCTGATGATGTCCATCCTCTATAAAGCCAGCCCCGACGACGTGAAAATGGTGCTGGTCGATCCCAAGCGCCTGGAATTGAATCTGTACGAAAATATTCCCCACCTGATCGCGCCGGTGGTCACCGATCCCAAGATCGCTTCGAACGTACTGCGCAATGCCACGCGCGAAATGGAAAACCGGCTGAAATTGCTGGCACAGCGCGGGGTGCGAAACATCGACCAGTACAATCGCACCTTCCTGAAGCAGCAATCGCTTTCGCTCTTCGACAACGCGGAGGAAAGCGAACACAAGCCGCTGCCCTACCTCGTCATCGTCATCGACGAACTGGCCGACCTGATGATGGTCGACACCAACAATGTGGAAGAATCCATCACCCGGCTGGCGCAGATGGCCCGCGCCGTGGGCATCCATTTGATTCTGGCGACGCAGCGCCCCTCCGTGGACGTCATCACCGGACTCATCAAAGCAAACTTTCCCGCGCGTATTTCTTTCCGCGTGGCCAGCAAGGTCGATTCCCGCACGATTCTCGACGCCAACGGTTCGGAATCGCTGCTCGGAAACGGCGACATGCTGTATCTGCCGGCCGGCTCTGCGCGCCTGCATCGCATTCACGGGCCGCTGGTCACCGAAGATGAAATCGTCTCGGTGTGCGATTTCTGGCGCCAGCAGGCGC
>JBBSFG010000063.1:0-14449 GCA_038238965.1 Candidatus Acidiferrales bacterium
CACGCGAGCCGTCGCCCCCATTTTGCGGTAGCGCTCCCATTCCGCGGGAGACGTCGTGCTCCCGCCGGTCATCTGAATTCCGAATACCGGATGGTTATAAACTTTATCGACTGGCGCGGCTTCGACCTTAATTTTTGACCAGTCCGCCTCCAGCTCTTCATTCAAGAGCATGGGCAGGGAAGTGTAGACTCCTTGCCCCATTTCCGAATGCGCCGCGACCACCGTGACTGTTTCATCCGTACCAATTCGCACGAACGCGTTGATAGCAATATCTTTTCCTTCCGCGGAAACCGTATCGCCAAGGCCGCCAAGGTGCGGCCCGTACCAGCTCACCAGCAGTCCGCCGCCGACAGCCGCGCTGGTCTTTATAAAACCCCGGCGCCCCACCACTGCCGGGGTGCTCACTTGGGACTCCGCGCGCTGGTCAGCTCGGCGGCGCGATGGATGGCCTTGCGAATCCTGGGATAGGTGCCGCAGCGACAGATATTTCCGCTCATGGCTTCATCGATATCTTTATCGGTGGGTTTGGAATTTTCCGCCAGCAAGACGGCGGCGCTCATAATCTGTCCAGACTGGCAATATCCGCATTGCGGAACGTCCAGCTCAATCCACGCCTTCTGTAATGGATGTGTAAGATTGTCGGATAGTCCTTCGATGGTGGTCACGCGCTTGCCCGCGACGCGCGACAGCGGCGCCACACAAGAGCGAATCGCTTTTCCATCCAGGTGCACGGTGCACGCGCCGCACAAGGCCATGCCACACCCAAATTTGGTACCGGTCATCTCCAGAGAATCACGCAGCACCCACAGCAAAGGGGTGGACGGATCGACATCCACCTGTACCGCTTTTCCATTGAGAACAAAATTCGTCATAGACCATCTCCCGCTGGACGATGACCTCCATCCGAGGTCCTGCCCTGAGGTTCGATGAAAGTATAGCTCCGAAGGATATTTTTTGCGGTCGTGTTTTCGCGGTTAGTTATAAAAATTCAGTAATAATATCGATTCAAAAGTGAAAAGCCGCGCCTATTTCGGACCAAACATCGGCCTGGCCACCTCTTCCGGCGACGCGGTATCCAGATTCTCGGCCTTCCAGCGCATCGCCGCGGTTATGCGCGTGCGGCCGCTCGGATGATCGTAGAAAATAAATTCCTCCACAGGTCCTGGATCCATCTTGCGATATTCGCCCAGCAGCAGGTCCACGTTGGCTTCGGCGTCGGGCTGGCGGGCGGCGTTCAAGCCGTACATATCCGCTTCGAACTCCATGGTGCGCGTGATGGTGTTTCCCCACCGGCGTGGTCACGAAAAAATAAATGGAAAATACGATTACCGCCAGCGGCAGCACCGCGACATCGGTAATGCCGCGCACGCCCCACGCTTCACCCCAGCGTGCCAGCGCAAAGCCGATGCCCCAGTTCGCGAAAGCGAAGCCGATCACGATCACCACGCCGTTCAGGATCAATCCTTTATACGCGTGGTTCAAAACGTAATGGCCCATCTCGTGGCCCATGGTGGTTTCGATTTCCGGCAGCGTGCAGCGTTTAAGCAGATTGTCGTTCAACGAAATACGCATGGTATTGGCGAAGCCGCTGACGTTGGCGCTCACGCGATTTGATTGCCGCGAAGCGTCAAATTCGTATACATCGGTTGCGGGGATTCCATTCGCGCGAGCCAGGCTGAGGATGGGGTCCTTGATGTGCGCGTCCTGTAACTTCGTAAATTTGTTGAACAACGGAAGAATGTAAACCGGGGCAATCAATCCAGCGAATGCGATCATGATGACGCTCACCACCGCTCCCCACACCCACCAATTTTTCCCCAGCTTGCGCACCAGGCCCAACAACAGCATCACCAACATCCCTCCCAGGAATGAGGTTGACCGCCAGCATGAGCATCTGGTCGCGCATCCACGGGCCAAGAGTCTGGTTCAACAACCCATATTTGTGCTCGCGAAAATACGCTTCATAAATGGTCATCGGAAAGGTCAGCACATAAATCGCGAGGATAAACTGGACCCAGTAGACTAAAGTCTGCAGCGGCCGAAATCGAGTGATGCGTTCGGCGAAGTCGCGCATCCGCAGCGACCACCGGAAGCGCAGCAGCAACCACATGACGAATACCGTCAACAGAAAATCCCATAGCTGCAACCAGTAGCCGCCTTCAAAATAGGCGTTCGATTTCGCACGCTGATCGGGCGGCATCTTCGCCAGGTAGGCCTCGAGGCGGCATTGATGTCGAATGGTTTCGCCGCCGCTGCTTGAGCTGCAACTGGAGCGACGCCGGAGACCGGCGAACCCGAGGTTGCGGCGGAATTCTGGGCCTGCGCCGGCGAACCGATCGTCACGGCAGCACCCAGCAGAACCAGGCAAAGCAGCTGGCGGTACACGATTCATTCCAATTTCCTTTTCACGCCTTGGCCCTGTCTGACTATCGAATTCCCACCTGGCCGCGAACCGACTCAATTAATTTCGCCGCATCGTATCCTATTCCACCTTTGAAAACAGTCTCGACGTTCTCGATATCTTCGATCTTTTTGGAAGGATCGCCTTTGATCAAGACCATGTCAGCCTGTTTGCCGGCCGCCAGCGTTCCGATGAGGTCTTGGCGTCCCAAATATTTTGCTCCGTTTTCTGTGGCAATTTGAATCGCCTGTACCGGAGTAAGTCCCGCTTCCACCAGCAACTCCACTTCCCGCTGGTCGCCGAATCCGGGAAGCACGCCGCCGTTTCCGGTTGGATCCGGACCAGCAAGAAGCAAGCCACCCGCGTTCACGAACGCCACTTCAAAATCCATTTCCTTACGCAACAAGCCAGTCATTGGTGAATCCAACGCCACCATGCCGCGGGCCGTCAAATAGCTCTGGGCGGCTTCAGCGGACATCGCGTTCAAAACCCTCTTCTGCAGCTTCGGCCTTCCCGGCGCTAACGCATCGAACACCGGCAACGTCGACGTCACCGCAACGTGATGCGACACCAGATTGCGGATCAATCCCTGCACCTGCTCCCCATTCACATCCAGATTTGCCCAGCTCTTGCTGCCTCCTGGCGGACACACATCCGGTTTTTTGTCCGCCACGAATTCCGTGTCCGCAAACACCGGTCCGTGTTCCAGGTCGTCGATCCCCAGTGCCACCGCTTCAGGCCAGGTAACTGAACACAGATGTCCCGTCAATTTCAGTTTGTGCGCGTGAGCTTCCTGGATCGCCGCCCTTAAACTTTCGCGCGAAATATTCATGTACGCCTTGAACGAAGTCATGCCTTCGCCGGCCCAATAGTCCACCATGCTTTTCGCTTCCGCGGGACTCTTCAGTTCGTGCATCTGCGGAAAGCGGGTTGGCGCGCCTTCCAGGTAAGGAGCAGTCGCGTCGATACTTGGTCCGGGCATTAGGTTTGCATCGATGCGCTGTTTCACTTTCAAATCGGTATAAGGTTCCACGCTCCCGGTGGTTCGCATGGTGGTCACGCCCGCTGCAAGATAGAGCCGCGGAGCGGTGTACGGGATTTCCGCCACGATTAGCCCGGGCTCTTCCAGCCGTCCGCTGGAAGTCTGCAGCGTAATCGAATCCGTGTAATACAAATGATCGTGCATCCCCACCAGCCCGGGAATCACCGTGTACCCGCTGCGGTCCAGCACCTGTGCGCCGTCCGGTTTCTGCGCCGCCGATGACGGCCCGATCCATTGAATCTTGCCATTTACAACCACGACGGCCTGATCTTCCTTCGCGGCTTCCCCGGTTCCATCCACCACGCGCACATGATCCAACGCGAATGTCGCCGCTTTCATCGTAACGAACGGCGCTACGTCGGGGGATTCCTGCGCCTGGAGTGCGGCGCTCGCAACTACAAGCGCACAAGCGAGAAATATGAATCTTCGCATCGAGAGCTCCCGCGACGCATCCTAACACACCGCCCAGCAGGTGAGTCCGTAGGAGCCAGATTGAGATATTGATTCTTGGAAAAAAAGAAAGAGGCCGCGTAAAATGGCGGCCTCCTCTCTTATGAATCCGCTGGTGCTTACTCTTTGTTGTAGTACGAGCTGGTCGAAATTTTCTTGCCGCTGCTGTCCTTGCCGCTGATTGTGACGGTGCGCGTCTTGCCGTCCGCCGAAACAGTGATCTTGCCGGAGAGCGTCACTTTCCCATCTTTCTTGTTGGTCAAGGCCAGCGTGTGAGCGTTGATTTTCTTGTAGGAGCGCATGTCGGCGGCCGGATCGCCGGTCAGAGCATAATCTTTGCCGTCGAACTTCCCGGTCCATTCGTTATGCGTCGCCTTGCCGTCCTTGTCCACGCCGTCCACGATGACCTTCACGCTGTCGCCCGCCGCTTCGTAGACGACTTTCGTGTTTTTGGCCCCGCTCAACTTGGACTTTGCTTCGTCCAGATTCCATGTTCCCATATTTGGATCCTGGGCCGCGATCGCCGCGACTACCGCAACCAACAGGACTGCCAGAGCTAAAAATCCGGTCTTTGTTTTCATCGAATCTCCTTCGATTTTCTTGAACGGCACATCGGATTGATCGATCCCTGGTGCCGGTGGGACCATAGCACCGTAGCGCGCCAGCAGCAAATGATTCGTCGCGACGCGGCGACTTCCGAAAGGGTTCATCAAGTTTCATCGAGCAGAACGCACTACAGCATATTGTGGATTGACCCCTCGGGCAGGAAGCATAGGCTCGATAGTTGTAGGTTCAGGTTGAAACGATAAAGGAGAAAAAATGAAGCGAGTCGCGCTTTTGGCATTGGGTCTTGCGGCGTTGTATGTCGTCGTGGTGAGTGCGCCGGATTTGGCGCGCTACATAAAAATCAGCCGGATGTGAGATTGGCGGATGCTCTTTCGCAGGAATAGCGTATAGAATGCCTCGGGCGTTCCCGGCCTTCACCATGACAATTCATAGCCTGGACCGCTGCTAAAATTCTATGCGGAAAACGTCGATGTCCGAACCGGACTCTGGCGCCGGATATGAACGCCAGCCGGCCGGGACCATCCCTGAAATTGACATTTTGTGGATTACTGCGGGTCTCGGCTGCGACGGCGATACCATTGCCATGACCGCTGCCACGCAACCCAGCATCGAAGAAATAATTCTGGGGGCGATTCCGTGGATCCCGAAGGTTCGGCTGCACAATCCCTTTCTCTCCTACGACAATGGTGAAGAGTTCATGCGGCATTTTCACGATGCTGCGGCGGGGAGACTCGCTCCTTTCATTTTGGTAGTGGAAGGCTCCATTCCAGACGAAACCAATAAAGAGGAAGGATATTGGGCGAGCTTTGGCACCGATCAGGAAACCGGGCAGCCCATCTTGACCTGTGATTGGATTGACCGGCTGGCACCAAAAGCCTGGGCGGTAGTGGCGGCGGGAACGTGCGCAACCTACGGCGGGATTCACGCCATGGAAGGGAATCCCACTGGTTGCATGGGGCTGGCCGATTACCTGGGCTGGAAATGGAAGTCTCACGCGGGTATTCCAATCGTGTGTGTGCCCGGATGCCCGGTACAGCCGGACAACTTCATGGAGACCCTACTCTACCTGCTGAACATGGCCGCGGGAAGAGCGCCGCTGATCCCGCTGGATGAGGCGCTGCGGCCCACGTGGTTGTTTGGGCAGACGGTCCATGAGGGTTGCGATCGCGGCGGGTATTACGAACAGGCAGAATTTGCCGAAGGGTACGGCGGGATCCAGTGCATCGTCAAGCTGGGCTGCTGGGGACCGGTGGTGCAATGCAATGTCGGCAAACGAGGCTGGATGGCGGGGATCGGGGGTTGCCCCAATATCGGAGGAATTTGCATCGGCTGCACCATGCCGGGATTTCCAGACAAGTTTATGCCGTTCATGAACCAACCTCCCGGTTCACTCCTGTCCTCTAAAGCAGTGGCAACGTATGGCCGGGCCATTCACGCCCTGCGCCGTTTCACGCAAGCATCCATGAACAAGGAACCGGCCTGGAGAGGCGCGCGACGTAAAGCCATAACTTAGGTGCAGTGAAGTACCACGACCTCGTCTGTGCCCAGAGTGAACTAAGTTTCAGAATTACACGCCTGGAAAGTTGGGTCAAAATTGCAGACTCCGTCCGAGCCTTTAGGCAACGAAGAAAATCTTTTTGAGGCGGAAGAGACCTTAAAAGGCCTGGCGGAAGTATTTTTTCGGCACCGCGAGGTGGTGCTGAATCCCGCGAGGATAGGGAAGGCCGGCGCGCAATCGGGCGCCCGACCGCTGAATGTCGAAGAACGCTATCGCGCGCTGGTGGAGCAGATTCCCGCGGTGGTGTTCATGGCGTATCTGGACAAAGGCATTGGCGAAGCGTACGTGAGCCCACAAATCGAGGCGTCATTGGGATTTTCGCAGGTCGAATGGCTGGAAGACCCGATGCGCTGGTATCAACAGATTCATCCCGACGACAAAACGAGATGGAGCGCGGAGGCTGCGGAAATGTTTCTCTCCGGGCAGCCGCTGAAGTCCGCTTACAGGGTTCTGGCGCGGGATGGCCGTGTGCTTTGGTTTCACTGTGAAGCGAAAATGATCCGCAGAGAAGATGGGCAGCCCTGGTTCATTCATGGAGTGGGCGTCGATATCACCGAGCTGAAAGAAGCAGGCAACGAGCTGCAGCAAGAGCGCAACGTGTTGTCGGCCATTCTCGATACGGTCGCGGCGCTGGTGGTGGTGCTGGACACCAGGGGGTGCATCGTTCGATTTAATCGGGCCTGCGAGCAGACCACTGGTTTTTCATTCGCCGAGGTACGCGGGAAATACATTTGGGAGTTGTTCCCGGTAGCGGAAGAAGCCGAAGGGTTCCGGGCGCTTCTGGAGCGCTCGCATAGCGGGCGCGCGCCGGAAGAATACGAGGGGTATTGGATGATGCGCGGCGGGGAACCGCGGTTGATTTCCTGGTCCACTACAGTGTTGTCGCGAAACCAGGGAATGACCCACACCATCGCCACGGGCATCGATGTCACGGAACGCAAGCGCCTGGAGAAAAGCATTCTGGAAGTCAGCGCCAGAGAACAGCGGCGCATCGGCCAGGATTTGCATGATGGCCTGGGCCAGCATTTGACGGGGATCGCGTTCTTAAGCAAAGTGCTGGAGCAAAAACTTTCGGAAGAATCGGTGCCGGAATCGGCGGATGCGGCAAAAATTGTCCTGCTGGTAAATGATGCGATTCGGAAGACCAAGGAATTGGCGCGAGGCCTGTTGCCCGTGGTGTCGGACGCCCAGGGGCTGATGGCCGCTCTTCGACAGTGTGCGGAAGAGATGGAAGATCTCTTTCGTGTTCGGTGCCAGTTCAGCTGCGATGCTCCCGTCTTTGTAAACGACGTAAACCTGGCTACGAACTTGTACCATATCGCTCGAGAGGCGCTGAACAACGCCATGAAGCACGGAAACGCCAGCGAGCTGGAGATCAGGTTGTCGGCGAGCGGAGAGCAGGGAACTCTTTCCATTCGCGACAACGGAGTGGGGCTCCCCAAGGTGCAGAAGGGAGCCGGTATGGGATTGAACATTATGAGCTATCGCGCCAGAATGATGGGCGGTTCGCTCGAAGTGCGGCGGAATGCCGATGGCGGCGTTACCGTGTTCTGTGAGTTTCCATTGCCGGTGTTATGTAACTGAAGAGGGGCATGCATGCTGAACAAGTTTCACTTGGGAGCCACTGCCGCGAAAGCCAGAATATTTCTTGTGGACGATCATCCCATCGTGCGCCAGGGGCTCGGACAGTTGATTAACCGTGAGGCTGATCTGGTGGTCTGCGGCGAAGCGGATGGCGCGCCCGCGGCGCTGCAGGGCATCGCCAGCGCGCAGCCGGACCTGATGGTCATCGACATTTCTCTCGACGGTCCGGATGGGATCGAGCTGTTGAAGATAATCAGAATCAAAGAACCCGTCCTGCCGGTTCTGATTCTTTCCATGCACGAGGAATCCATTTACGCCGAACGCTCGCTGCGAGCGGGCGCCAACGGCTACATCATGAAACAGGAAGCGACGGAGCGGGTATTGGTGGCCATCCGAAGAATCCTGGAAGGCAAGGTGTACCTGAGCGAACGATTGACGAACAAGATGCTGGAACAATTTGTCCACGGAGCAGGCTCCTCAAAATCCGACCCGTTGGGAACGCTAAGCGACCGCGAGTTGGAAGTGTACCGGCTGATCGGCGCAGGCCACGGCACGCGGCAAATCGCGGAACAACTGCACGTGAGTGTCAAAACGGTGGAGTCTTACCAGGCGCATATTAAGGAAAAGTTGTCGCTACGCAACGCGAGGGAACTGGTGCAGCACGCCATTGAGGCCACGTTGACGGAAAAAAGCGCGGCCAGCGGAGCCATGTAAGCAATTCTTCCGGGAATTCGTCTGTGGTGCTTTGTAGTGATCCATCCCGGAATTATTTCTAGCTGGAATCGAATAAATTGCTGCAAGCGGCGCGGCTGCGGCTTGCCTACCGTCTAAATGGTGGATTTACAGACATTTAGGGTCATAAGGGATTCCCTTATGGCTCACGCAGAAGATTCCCTTATCCACAAAACATCCGCAACCTACTTGTGAGTCCGTTCAGCCGCGCATATACGTGGTACCTAATGTTTATCAGCCCGCCGCAAGCTCACTCACTCTCACCGCGAAAAAGGAGAACGCTGCCATGGCCGAAGAGGTAATTCCGTACGGTCGCGTGACTCAAAAAAAACCGCCGGTTTCTGACATCCATATTGTGTGGATGACCGCCGGACTGGGATGCGACGGAGATTCCGTCTCGATCACCGCTGCGACGCAACCCAGTATCGAGGACGTGTTGCTCGGGGCTATCCCCGGCCTGCCCAAGGTGCACCTGCACAATCCCGTTCTTGCTTATGAAAACGGCGATGATTTCATGAAGTTCTGGTACGACGCGGAAGCCGGGCGCCTCGATCCTTTCGTTCTGGTGATCGAAGGATCGATTCCCAACGAGAGCATCAAGGCCGAAGGATACTGGGCGGCCATGGGTACGAATTCGAAAACGGGCCAGCCGATAACCACGAATGAATGGATTGATCGATTAGCTCCGAAAGCTCTGGCGGTGGTGGCTTGCGGCACGTGCGCAACCTACGGGGGAATTCACGCCATGGCCGGAAATCCGACCGGCGCGATGGGGCTGGCGGACTACCTGGGCTGGGATTGGAAGTCCGTAGCCGGGCTGCCAATCGTAAATGTGCCGGGCTGCCCGGTGCAGCCTGATAACTTCATGGAGACTTTGCTGTACCTGCTTTACCAGGTTGCCGGCTTGGCGCCGATGATTCCACTCGACGATCAGCTGCGGCCGACCTGGCTGTTCGGTCAAACGGTGCATGAGGGATGCGACCGCGCGGGTTATTACGAGCAGGGCGATTTCGCCAAGGAATATGGATCGGTGAAGTGCATCGTGAAGTTGGGCTGCTGGGGACCGGTAGTGAATTGCAACGTGCCGAAGCGGGGCTGGATGGCGGGAATCGGCGGATGTCCGAACGTAGGCGGGATCTGCATCGGCTGCACGATGCCTGGTTTCCCGGACAAGTTCATGCCGTTCATGGATGAACCGCCCGGGGCGCGCGTTTCTTCCAACGCGATAGGAATTTACGGTGCAGCTATCCGCGCCCTGCGAAAGTTTACCAACGACACCGTGAACAAAGAACCAAAGTGGCGGCATCCGCGCGCGGAACTCACCACTGGCTATAGTCCGAGAACTTACTAAGGAAAAAGGAGCAGAGAGAGACCATGAGCACAATTACCACGCCCCTGAAAGAAACTCCCAGTAAGTCCGGCAAGCTGGTGGACATGAATTGGGATCCCATAACCAGAATTGTGGGAAGCCTGGGAATCTTCACTAAGATCGATTTTGAAAATCGGCGCGTGGCGCAATGCCACAGCACGTCGTCGATCTTCCGGGGCTACAGCATCTTCATGAAGGGCAAAGATCCGCGGGATGCGCACTTCATCACCAGCCGCATCTGCGGGATTTGCGGGGATAACCACGCCACTTGCGCGACCTACGCGCAAAACATGGCGTTTGGCGTGCGTCCTCCGGCCATTGCCGAGTGGATCGTGAACCTCGGAGAAGCCGCCGAGTATATGTTCGACCACAACATTTTCCAGGACAACCTGGTGGGTGTGGATTTCTGCGAGCAGATGGTAAAGGAAACCAATCCCGGCGTGTTGGCGAAAGCGGAAACGAAAGCGGCTGCGGGTGCAAAATTGCACGGTTTCCGCACCATCGCCGACATCATGCGCGCGCTGAATCCTTTTACGGGCGCGTTCTACCGGGAAGCATTGCAGATGAGCCGTATGACGCGGGAAATGTTCTGCCTGATGGAAGGGCGGCACGTACATCCTTCGACGTTGTATCCAGGCGGCGTAGGCACGGTGGCGACGGTGCAATTGTTCACCGATTACATCGTGCGGTTGATGAAGTACGTGGAATTCATGAAGAAAGTCGTGCCGCTGCATGACGATCTTTTTGACTTTTTCTATGAAGCGCTGCCCGGCTATGAAGAAGTTGGGCGGCGGCGCATTCTGCTGGCCTGCTGGGGCTCGTTCAACGATCCGGATCATTGCGACTATACCTACAAGAATATGACCGCGTGGGGGCGCAAGATGTTCGTGACTCCCGGCATGGTGATCGACGGCAAGCTGGTGACCACCGACCTGGTGGACATCAATCTCAATATCCGCATCTTGCTCGGCAGTTCTTACTATGACGACTGGAAGGGCGCCGAAACTTTTGTGAAGACCGATCCGCTGGGCAACCCCGTGGATCAGAATCATCCGTGGAACCAGACCACCATCCCGCGGCCGCAAAAGCGCGACTTCAAGGATAAGTACACGTGGGTGATGTCGCCCCGGTGGCTGGACAAGCGTACCGGCGATCACCTGGCGATGGATACCGGCGGTGGCCCAATTGCCCGGCTGTGGGCCACGGCGCTGGCCGGCCTGGTGGATATCGGCTACATTAAGTCCACCGGCCACAGCGTGAAGATGTATTTGCCAAAAACAATGTCGCTTCCGGAAGTGGAGTTCGAATGGAAGGTTCCGAAGTGGAGCAACGCCATCGAACGCGACCGCGCGCGCACATACTTCCAGGTTTATGCGGCTTGCGCGGCGTTGCATTTCGCCGAAAAGGCGCTTGAAGAACTGCATGCCGGCCGAACCAAGACCTGGTCGGACTTCAAAGTGCCGCAGGATGCTATCGGATGTGGCTTCCACGAAGCCGTCCGGGGCGTCTTGTCCCATCACGTGGTGATACGCGACGGAAAAATTGCCAACTATCATCCGTACCCGCCGACACCGTGGAACGCGAATCCGCGCGACATCTATGGGACGCCCGGCCCTTACGAAGACGCGGTACAGAACACGCCGATCTTCGAGGAGAACGGTCCGGACAAGTTCAAGGGCATCGACATCATGAGAACGGTACGCAGCTTCGATCCCTGCCTGCCTTGTGGAGTGCACATGTATCTCGGGAATGGAAAAGTTCTCGAAACGCATCATTCACCGATGTTTGGACTTCAACCGTAAGAAGAAGAGATGACCATGGGACATGGTCGCTTCGGGTGATGGCGGAAATGATGGCCCCTTTCCGCCATCGCCCCTTCAGATTCCATCGGGAAGGAATGAATGTCCAATCAAAAAGAAGTGGAAAGCCAGATCGCGTCGATCGACAAAATTGTCCGCTCGCTTGAAGAGGCGGCGGACCCGCTGCTGCGCGCCAGCGCCAAGGATCTGGTGCAAGCCCTGATGGCCCTGCACGGAGCTTGCCTCGAGCGGATGCTCGAAATCGTCGATAAGAGCGGGGCCGCCAGCAAATCCATCGTGGACAGTTTTGGGCGCGACGACATGGTGAAAAGCGTTCTATTGCTGTATGGTTTGCATCCTGTGGACCTGCAGACACGCGTGCTGGATGCGCTGGAAAAAACGCGGCCGTACCTGCGCAAGAGCGGTGGAAATGTGACTTTCGTGGGCATCGATGACGCCGGGGTGGTGACCTTGCGGATGGAGGGCAAGAGCGACGGCTGCCAGTCGTCGGCCGCCAGCTTGAAACAATCCGTCGAGCAGGCCATCCATGATGCCGCGCCGGACATCTCAGGAATAGTAATGCAAGGATATGTCGAGCAAACCGCGACGGCCGGCTTTGTCCCCCTGGCTAGTCTGGCTGCGAGCGGCCACTCCGCTCTCCAAGAGAGCAGCTAGTAATTCGGGAAGTCAACGGGGTACTACATACAGTGTCTTCTTCGAACACCATGCCCGGCACGGCGTTTGCGACGCTCCGTCAGTTCGCTCGTAAGCGCGCCAAGCTGGAAACCTGCGAGATGTGCAGCCGCGAATTGGCCACCGAGCACCAGCACTTGCTGGAGCTGGCGACGCGAAAATTAGTTTGCGCCTGCGAAGCGTGCGCCATCCTGTTCAGCGGAAGCAGTACCGTGCGGTTCAGGCGCGTGCCCCGGGATGTCCGCTATCTGAATGACTTCCGCATGACTGATGGGCAGTGGGACGGGCTGATGATTCCCATCGATATGGCTTTTCTGTTTGCCAGCACACCTCACGGGAAAACGGTGGCCTTTTATCCCAGTCCCGCGGGTGCCACGGAATCGCTGTTGTCGCTGGACACCTGGAATGACGTGGTCAGCGAGAATCCGGTGCTACAGGAAATGCAACCGGATGTGGAAGCCCTGCTGGTCAACCGCGTGGGAGTTACGCGCGGAAGCAAGGCGGAGTTTTACGTTGTGCCCATCGACAAGTGTTATGAACTGGTCGGGTTGATACGAATACATTGGCGCGGTCTTTCCGGCGGCACGGAAGTGTGGCGTGAAGTAGGCAATTTTTTTGCGGAATTGAAACGTCGAGCGGGCGTGCCCAGCGAGGAAACAAATGCCTGACCTGAATTTTCAGGTGGAAGGAGTCGCCGCGGTGCCTTACGCCGCCGTGCCGATGCTGTCTTTTCGGGTGCGGGTGACGGATTCAAACAGCGAAGAAACGATTCATTCGGTTTTGCTGCGGGCGCAAATTCAGATCGAGGTGACCCGCCGGCGTTACACGCCGGAGGAACAAGCGCAACTCCGTGATTTGTTCGGAGGGCCGGAGCGCTGGGGCCAAACCCTCAAGAACATGCTTTGGACCCACGCGGCAGTGACGCTGCCGCCATTCCAGAAAGAAACCGTGGTGGAGATTCCGGTGCCGTGCACCTTTGATTTCAGCGTGGGGGCCACAAAATATTTTCATGGATTGCAGGACGGCGACCTGCCGCTGAATTTTCTATTCAGTGGCACGGTTTTTTATCGCCGGGAAGAAGACGCTCTGCAAGTCGCCCCCATTTCCTGGGAAAAGGAAGCGAAGTTCAAGCTGCCGCTGAAAACCTGGCGCAATCTGATCGACGAGTATTATCCCAACACCGCGTGGCTATGCCTGCGGCGCGACGCCTTTGAAAGACTGCACGAGTACAAAATACGCAACGGAATTCCCACGTGGGAAGAAGTCATCGAGCGCATGTTCGCTAGCGCGGACCAGCCGGTGCAGACATGAACGCCAAATTGGTGGAAGAAATCGCCAACGCCGTGTTGTACGAGGGATACATGCTGTATCCCTACCGGCCGTCTTCCGTGAAGAACCGCCAGCGCTGGAATTTTGGCGTGGTATATCCGAAGAACTACAGCGAATTGCAAACGGGCAGCGACCTGTGGAATACGCAAACGGAGTGCT
Source organism: Candidatus Acidiferrales bacterium (assembly GCA_038238965.1). Lineage (GTDB taxonomy): Bacteria > Acidobacteriota > Terriglobia > Acidiferrales > UBA7541 > Acidiferrum. Next base: position 13,684 of record JBBSFG010000063.1, read on the forward strand.
TGGCGTCGGGAACCGCCGAAACCACCATCACGGTGAAGGTGCGTTTTTTGCAGGGAATTTCGCGCTCCGTAGCTGAGTTGGAAACACCCGTGCTGGAACTTATGGACCAACCATCGCCGCGGCTGCGCACGTCGTCTCCAGCAGGAGAACCGCCACAAGCCTGGCAGGAAGGAGCGGAACGCGACGTGGTTATCGAATCGATTTCAATTGGTTGCCTGCTCGCTGAAACTCTTTCTCAGGCGTTTACTTTGCCTTCCAGTTCGGCAACCGAGCCGGTGCGCGACGCGGAAGCGCGAATCGTGAAACTCATCGTGCGAAATCAGGAGAGCATCTCTGGGCGGGTGACATTGTCCGCCAAATCCCTGAAAGAAGGCTTGTTTAAGATCACCCTGACCGTTCTGAACGACACTAGTCTTGCCGACCCCGATACCGCCAGCCGCGATCGCGCGGTAATGCAGTCGTTGCTTTCCGCCCACAGCGTGTTAAGCGTCGAATACGGCGACTTTTTCTCCCTGCTGGATACTCCAGAGGGCGTAAAGGAATATGTGGCGCACTGCAAGAACATTGGGACCTGGCCTGTCCTCGTAGGTGAAGACGGCTGCCGTGATGCCATGCTTTCTTCTCCCATCATTCTGTACGACTATCCGCAGATCGCTCCGGAGAGCGCGGGCGACTTGTTCGATGGAACGGAAATCGACGAAATTCTGGCGTTGCGAATCCTCACGCTCACGGAGAGCGAGAAAGAAGAAATGCGCCAGGGAGACGA
>JBBSFG010000064.1:0-14401 GCA_038238965.1 Candidatus Acidiferrales bacterium
ACCGTTAGCGCTTTCGCTGGTTCCCACGGGTAGATAGCGAAGTTGCGTTTCGGGGTGCAGCTTGTGATATTCATCGCCCCACAACACATACAACGACTGCGGCATAGTCGAACCGGTGGTAACTAGTACAATCGGTATTTGTGACAGAACTTCGGTGGACGAAATTGACAAACACGCAGCGAGCAGCATGGCGTGCAGAGAAGAGGCAGGCTGCGCACAATTCTTCAAGGAGTTTTCTCCCCTCATTAAAGGTGGCGGCATAGATTAGCTTGTTCCAGGAACTTGGACCGACTGATTCAGCACGAAAGGCCGAAGACGTCTCCCACCGCGTGTTCCGTTTGGACGCTGGATCTGATTTCATTTGCCCGATGGCTGGCGTATCGGGGACTCCGAAACATTCCCAACCCATGATCTGCCGATCCTCGGCTAGAAGACTATTTTGATAGCAAACTGAATTTCCCTCGCCGTCGTGCTGGTCCGGGTCAGAAGCCCAGCTACTCCGGTTGGTGCTCCGGAAGCATCGAAAATGTCGGTATTGTCGGGCGTAACTGGCGGTGCAAAGTTCGCATGATTCAGGACGTTGAACATCTCGGCCCGGAACTGCACGTTGAAATTTTCCGAGATTTTGCGAATGTAGTTGTTCTTGAAGACCGAGAAATCCACTTCGGTTGTGCCGGGTCCGATAGCGATATTTCTACCGGAGTTGCCTTTCAAGTTGAAGCAACGAAGGTCGCCGGGAGCTAGCGTAGCGCCGAGAGTGGGCGGCGCCGGATCACAATTGGCGTCAAAGAACGCTTGGTCAGGAGCTACTGGGACACTGAAGCACTCTGTCTTGATGTAATTGTTGGGGTTTCCGGGGTTTGTCAGCGATTGGCAGCCAGAACCGCTCGCACGGTTGGGGTAAGCCCAGTCGTCGGCAGATAGAGTTCCGTTCGGGTCATTACCGGTGCCGAAGGTTGGAGTGAACGGTACGCCGGTGCTCGCGGTAAAGATCAGCCCAAGTTGCCAACCTTCGGTCAGAAAACGGGCGGGGCCAGTGATGGATTTGGGAGAAGGTACTTCCCAAAGGCCGTTAATGACAAGCGTGCGGGCAACGTTAAAATCGGAAAGGCCCCGACTGACCCTTGGATTGAAGAAAAAGCTTGGACTGGCGATGGAATTCCCGAAAGCGTCGCCCGCCACGGTGGCAGAACTAGTGTCAATGCTGCGACCCCAGGTGAATGTGCCTTGAACCTGGAATCCGTGGCTCATCCTTTTAGCCAATTGGAATTCCAGAGCGTTGTAGTAGGACTGCCCTTCATAGAACAATCCGCGCATCGAGCCAAAATTTTCATTGATTCGCGGGGGTGGGGAACATGTATCTGGATCCAAGAGGTCGGGGTCGGTTTGATTACATGTTGGCGAAAATGCGTTACCGAGCACATCGACTTTCGGGAAGAGGTATCCCGCCGAAGTAAGTGTGGGAAGGACGATGTCAGCATCATCGGGGCGGTACGGTTGGTGAATTCCCCGCGATCCGACGTAAGCCAACAGCGATGTCAGGCTGGGCGTAAGTTGGTATTGTAAATTCAAGTTGTACTGCATGACGTAGTTGCGCTTCGGCTTGGGATCAATGTAGGTGGCACGCAACTTATTTTTCGGCAAGGTCGGCAGATTAGACAGCGTGTAGAACGAACCGGTGCCGGGACTGTTGATCGAGGTGTATTCGAAAAAGGGCGCAGCCAGCGTGGTCAAGAGCGTGAATTGGTAAGGTAGCGGCAAAACATCAAATATACCGAATCCGCCACGCACCGCCATTTTTCCATTGCGGAAGGGATCCCAGGCAAAACCCACACGCGGTTCGAAGTTTCTCTTGGTTGGATTGCTGAAGAAAGGATCGCCCTCATGCGGTAGGGCATCGGAAAGATTTCGCAGAACAGAAAGCTTGCCATTGGTTTCCGTGGGGACGGTGACCACCTCATAGCGCAAGCCTAGGTTCAAAGTGAGGTTCGGCTTCCAGCGCCAGTCGTCCTGGATGTAGCCGCCTACGAGGGTCTGGCGAAGGTTGCGCGGCGAGAGGGTGCTGGCGATGCCGCCCTGAAATCGGCTGGGCTGGTTGGCGTAGAAGGCCTGGAGATTCTTGAATTTAAAAATTCCGTTAGGGTCAGAAAGCGCCCTGATCCCAAGCTCCATGCGCTCCGCCGCAAATCCAAACTTAATGGTGTGTGTGCCTTTATTGACAAAAGCGTCGTCGTAGATTTGAAAGGTATTCCAGTGATAAAAATAGGCGGATTCTCCGCCAACACCACCGAGAAACGTCGTCAGGTCGCCAACGAACAGTTGTGGCGCCGTTCTTCCAGGGAAAGTGCCCAGTGAGGTGTCTGCTGCTTCCGGCACCAGGGCCGAGGCGCCCTGATTGTTGTCTACATTCTCGTAGTTGTAACCGAAGCGCACGCTGTTCGCGAAGGTAGGCTTGAAAATGTGGGTTTCCTCCAGCGCCACGATCTGCCGTGAAGATTTAGTGGTGAGCAAGACGTCATTCACGCCATCTGGTGAAGTATAGGGAGTCTTGTCGAAGAGGTACGTGCCGGAGGCACTGTCCTTTTCCGAAAATTTATGATCAAGGCGTGTAGTGTAAAAATTCTCACTGACTGCTTGCTGGCCGGCAAAACTGTACTGCGCGATGTCCGGATTATCAGTGACTGGCCCATTTGGCAAATGATAGAAGGCCAGAAATTTCTGGGCATTGGGATCTATAGTCACAGTTATGGGATTTCCGTCCTTGTCATGAATCATCCCGTTGCGAGCATCAAGCGAAGGAACGAATGTGACTGCGGTGATGCCCTTGGACTGTCGAATACCCTCGTAGTCGAAAAAGAAAAAGGTGCGTTCTTTAATAATCGGACCACCAATTGATGCGCCAAACTGGTTGCGCTTGAAGGATGGAATTTGCTGACCGTCAAAGAAATTCCTGGCATCCAACGCGCTGTTGCGGAGAAATTCGTAGACGCTTCCATGGTAGGCGCCGGTACCGGAGCGGGTGATGGCATTGATAACACCGCCGGACGTTTTGCCATACTCCGCGGAATAATTGCTGGTGAGAACCGAAAATTCCTGGATGGCATCGACGCCCAAGCTTCCCCCCAGGACGCTGCCCGGCGCGCCGTTAGCGTAATCATTTAAGCTTATTCCATCCAGACGATAATTGTTTTGCTGTGGGCGCGCGCCTGAAATAGTCAACTGCTGACCGAACCCGCGATTGCCGCGATCCGCACCGGAAGAGAAGCTAGGCTGAGTTTGGATGGTATCGACACCGGGTTGCAATGCCGCCAAGTCGGTCCAACTGCGGCCATTTAAGGGGAGCTCGCGAACCGTCGTCGCCTGGACGGTGGCGCTAATCTCTGAAGAGCCCAGCTGCACTGCGGGCGCTTCAGCGGTGACCTCTACCTGATGAGTCACCGTTCCAACCTGCAGTGTCAGGTTAAACTCCTGCTGCATGCCTACATTTAACTTTATTCCAGTCTTAATTTCGGTGTTAAACCCAGCAGCCGACACCGTGACTCTATATTCAGCGGGCAGCAGGTTAGCGGCAATGTAAAAGCCATCCTTATTAGTATTGACGGTTCGCTCCACTCCTGTCGCGACATCTTTGATCACAATCTGCGCACCGGGAATTTCTGCGCCCGAAGGGTCGGTAATGGTGCCGGTTAGCGTGCCTCCGGCAACTTGTCCGAGCGAGGGAAGTACATTGAACGACAACAGCAGCGCCAACGCTACCGTCACCGAAAACACAAATATGGCCGAGCGAATTCGAGGAATCATGGATGCCCCCTAGTTGCGTGGAGGCTATTCGAATGTCAGCTTGGATGCCTTAATGGGGAATTAATAAAAATTTAGATGTGCGCGTGCACTTTTTTTAATCAGAAGGCACGCTAACGGATGCGATACTAGCGGGCAAATTTACCGTGAAAGTCGAGCCGCGCTCAGGTGTACTGTGGCATTCGATCGAGCCACCTAGGACTTCGACCACAGCTTTAGCGATGGCAAGTCCTAGTCCACCGCTCTCATGTGAGCCTCCGTTATTGGAAGGGCCAGCGCGGTAAAATCGTTCAAAGATTAAAGGCAAGTCTTTCGTAGAAATACCCATCCCCTGATCTTCAAAATGAACTTTGATCACCCGGTCGTCTTTTTCAAGTCGCACTCTAATGGAAGTACCACTCCCGGAATATTTGATGGCATTGTCCAGAAATATCAAGAACAACTGCCGCAAGAAAGCTTCGTCGCCCAGGTAGGGAATATCAGACTCCAGATCTCTGATCAGCGCAATTTTCTTGGCTGCCGCGCGCGCCTTCACCAGGGCACAAGCTTCTTCCAGCACCTCGTCGAGATAGAGCGGCTGCTGTGCCAGGCGCAACTGGCCCGCATCGGCGACAGAAAGCGTGAAGAGTCCTTCGACGATGTGTGTCAGCTTTTTGAATTCTTCGTCGAATTCACAAAGTGTATTCCGATATTCCTCCGCGCTGCGGGGTTTCGATAGTAGCAGCTGAGTCTCCCCATGCAAGACAGAAAGCGGCGTGCGCAATTCGTGGGATGCGTCAGTGACAAATTGCCGAAGCGGCCGAACGGAAGAATCCACTCGCTCAAGGAGCTGATTAATGGTCTGCGCGAGTAGACTCAGCTCGTCATGACGAGTGGACACCGGCAACGGAGTCCAGAAGCCTTCACGGCCCGTGACACGTTTGGCCATCAAAGTAGCGTGATGCGTCAGCGCGGTGATGGGCGCCAAACTTTTGCCAACGTAAAAAGTGGAAATTCCCGCGGTTAGCAACAAGCTCAGAGGGAAAATAACAAGAGCAACGCTGCCAAAGTTTTCGAGGGTGCTGCCGAAACGCGATGTTCTCAGCGCCACGACCAGGATCCGAGGGTCATTGACCTGCTGGAAAGGAATGAGCGCCATGCGAACGTGACGACCATCGTCCAGGCTTCCAATTCCAAACGCCGGCTGTGAAATCCGCGGATCGATACCCTTCAAGTTAAGCGGAGCAGAAAGATTCTTGGAGCGCTGCAGCACCGTGCCATCTGGATTGAGAAGCTCAAAAAACTCATCTGGAATATTGAGATTATTTACATCTTCGACATCAGGTTCGGAGATCAGATCGGCAACGATCGGGCGAGCGGTTTCTTGCAGCTGACGATCTAGCTGAGCGCCAACCTCCCTATCCAGAAGCGCCCAGAATGCGAGGTAAGAAACGGCGAGAAGCCCCGCGACAACAGAACAAAACAAAACAATCATCCGAAAGCGGAGAGTGTCTGCCTTCATCATTCCGGCATTCCCAGGCGATAGCCAACCCCCCGCACAGTATGGATCAGTTTGGTAGTTCCATTGAGGTCTATCTTCTGCCGCAAGCGATTGATATAGACTTCCACCAGATTCGTTTCACTGTCAAAGTGATAATCCCAAACATGCTCGACAATCTCGCTACGAGTTACCAGGTCGGGCGCATGAAGGAGCAATAATTCAAGCAATGCAAATTCCTTGGATGTTAAAAAGATGACTTCTTTTCCTCTTGTCGCGTGCCGACGATGCCGATCCAACTCCACATCCGCATAATGAAGCCGAGCATTGCCCTTGTGGAACCCGCGCCGAACAAGGGCTCGGACCCGCGCCAAAAACTCGGCCAACACAAACGGTTTGGTTAAGTAGTCATCGGCGCCGGCGTCGAGCCCCTCCACCCGTTGTTCTACCAGAGCACGGGCGGTCAGCATCATGACCGGGGCTTCAACGCCCCGTTGGCGCAACTCTTTGCACACTTCGATGCCGCTCATCCCCGGTAAGCGGACATCCAGTAAAATCGCGTCGTAGCTTACGTCCCGGGCAAGCTCGAGGCCTTTCTCGCCGGTGTCTGCTACGTCCACGGCGTACGCATTTTCCCTCAAACTGCGGGCGACAAAATTGGCTACTTTTCGTTCATCTTCGACTAATAAAATCCGCATATGACCTTGCTTGCTCGCAATATACCCGCAGTCAAAAAAACTGCGCTCATCTTGAAAAACTCAAGAGTCGGAACCGATCTTCCACAACTGCATTGCAGGAATCATTTGATGTCGTTTCGCACGATTTGTCCACCCTTCATGACAAAACCGATGCGCTCAAGTTCGGTAATGTCTTTCAGCGGGTCACCCGATACCGCGACGATATCTGCGAACTTGCCCTTCTCGATGGATCCGATACGGTCCTGCCAGCCCATCATCTCCGACGCCACACTAGTCGCAGTTTGAATAGCCTGCGCAGGTGTCATTCCATATTTCACTAGATACGCGAATTCCAGCGCCTGGCTACCGTGTGGGAACGGGCCCACTCCGCTTCCGAATGATATTTTCAAGCCTTTAGCAATTGCGAGCCGGCCACTCTTCTCTCTCATGGCTTCCAGGCTGTACTTGCCGCCGGTGGACTTGGCGTCCTTTTCCGTATATTCGGAAAGAGAGTAGTGATAAGCAGTGAGCTCGAGATAAATACCCTTTTTCTTGATGGCGTCTGCCGTCGCTTCGTCCATTTCAATGGCGTGTTCAATGGTGTCGACACCGGCATCGATGCAATTGCGCAGTCCTTCTCCGCCAAACGCGTGGCAAGCGGCCTTTTTGTGGTGCCGGTGGGCCTCATCAACGATGGCTTCGACTTCTTCTTTGGTAAAAGTGGGATCACTGAACAACTTGCCGTTAGGCTCAATTTCGTAACCGGCGGTAGAGTGGAATTTGATCCAGTCCGCACCGTAATGAATCTGTTCTCGTACAGCCTGCCGGGCGGCCCAGGGACCGTCAACGGTCTGATAGTTCCGGGGCAGGTTTACTTCAGAGGATCCGACAATACCTTCCCCTGTGGCCACCAGTCCCATGGTAGAGACTTGCATCCTCGGTCCGGGAAAGATACCGCGGTTGATAATTCTCTTGATGTCCACATCGGCATATCCGCCGCCATGGCTCATCAAATCGCGTAGTGTGGTGAAGCCGGCGCGCATATCTTTCTGGGCGTTAGCTAATGCCAGCATGGTCCGATATTCACGGGAGTCGTTAATGGGGCTGGCAAATGGTGGTCCGCCTGGTTTGATACCGTCGAGCCCAAAGCCGAAAACGTGGGTGTGCCCGTCAATCAGCCCGGGCAACACGGTGGCCTTGCTCAGATCAATTTCCTGGGCGCCGTGCGGAATGGATACGCTATCCGCAGGACCGACGGACTCGATTTTTTCACCCTCAATCAAAATTACCTGATTCTCCAGCATTTTGCCCGACTTGCTATCGAATAAGTGTCCAGCGCGAATGGCTACGATTGGGTTTTGGGCACTCGTAGAAAATGCCGCCGCAAAAAATACTGAGAAGGCCGTCAGAAACAATTTCCAGGAATTCAATGGAGTTCTCCGCAAGGCTATTTCCGTTATTTTGAAATTTTGCGCATGGAGTTAAGGACTGAGGCCTGGATAACGGTCCCGGCCTCAGTCCCCTCGACTAGTTGCAAACTTTATTGAACCTCGTAGACCAACACTTCCGACGAAGTCGTGTCGTGTTGAGGCACTGCAACGAAGTAGCGCTTCAGCTCAGGCACCAGACGCGCCGTCCGGCCTGAAGGTCCGGAAGGAACCTTCGCGAGGAGCTTATAGTTATCTGGATTCTCTTCTTGGTAGACATCTACGAAGCCGTCTGCGGCCGCGTAGATTCTCTTGCTGTCCTTGTCAAATACTAGGTCATCCACACCTTTGGCGATCGGCAACCCGGCCAACTCTTTACCTGACGTGGTGTCAAACACGATCAGATCACCACTACGGCAAGCCACAAACAAGCGATGATTCTCTTCGTCGAGGGCCATGGCAACGTTCGTCTTGCCTTTAGTAATCGGCCAACTGGCAAGAACTTCGCGCTTTTCCCTGTCGACCACGTCAACGCGATTCTTGGCTTTGTTATTCACGTATATTTTTGCGCTGGAGGTCTCGAGCGCCATGGCTTCCAGCGTCTCGCCGTCAATTTTCATATCCGCAACTTTCTTGCCGGTGGTGGTGTCGACCACGCTCAGCATCGAATAGGTCTGGTGCACATCGCCGCCACCATTATCAATGTACAAATATTTTGTGGCCGGATCGTAGCCAATTGAGTCAGCATCTTCGAGGAGTTTCACACTGGACTTCAATGTGTAAGTATTGGAGTCAAATATCTTCAGGTCGCCTGCATCCCCGTCCGTGACATAGAGCTGGTGCAAATCTTCGCGATATAGGATGGCATGTGGTTTGCCAATGCCCTTGATGGTGTGCAGTAACTTCCCGCTCTTCAAATCAAAAACCAGGACAGCGTGATTGTCCTCGGGCGTGGCGAACAAACGATTGCCATTGAGATCCACGGCGAAGTGATCGAAGCGGCCTTTGATTTCATCTGGAAGCTTGATGGTCTGGACCAATTTCAGCGGGGCGGTTTCAGATCTAACGCCGGCAACGAATAAGAACACTGCCGCAATTAACATGAAGGACATCTTTTTCATTTCTTCTCCTAAAATGTGGATGACTGAATTATTGTCCACCGCGCCTCGCGCTTAGCGGTAGCGCGGAGGAATTTGAATCGCAGTACGGATTGAATTTGCATGCTTGACGGGCCTGGCAAGGATAGTTCAAACATCGGTTTTTGGACTTAAAGTAAGATTAATTTTCGTTTAAGTCGCACTTCGCACACCTGCTATTTCGTAGGAAATACACTTCAATTCTTCCTTCTACGATAGCAGTCACCTCCCCCGGCGCGAATCGCCGTTGACTTGAAAATTCGCGCAACGTAGCATCCGCGTCGTTGCCGAATTGTTTTTTTTGTGACATTCACCCTCACTACATTCACCTGGAGTCTGGCGAGAGGATCGAAATCAATTGAGCACCGCACGACCGACAAGGGTTCGTTGGCAAATTCTTGGCATTCTTTCGCTGATTATGGTCGCGACGGCTTTCGGGCGCCTGAATCTGGGCATCGCGGGGAAATCCATCCAGGAAGAATTCCATCTTTCAAGCCAGGCGATGGGTTGGATCTTTGGAGCATTTGCATTTGGTTACGCGCTGTTTCAAATCCCGTCCGGATGGGCGGCGGACCGTTTTGGGCCACGAAAGACTTTAACGCTGGCGATTCTGTGGTGGGCGGCGTTAACCATGGCCATGAACCTGGTTCCCTTTCTCGCGTTGAGGTTATCGCTGAATCTGGCGTGGACGTTCGGCGTGGTGAGGTTTCTGACCGGACTGGGAGAGGCTGCCAGTTATCCGAATGCCAACAGAATGGTAGCCTTCTGGACAACTAAGACAGAACGCGGCATCGGAAGCAGCCTGCTGCTCGGAGGCGTAGGAGCCGGAGGCGTGATGGCGCCGGCACTGTTCGCATTGACCATGCAGCACTGGGGCTGGCGATCATCGTTTCTGGTTTCGGGCATTTTTGCTCTTATCGTGGCATTGATATGGTTTATTTTTTCGACCAACCGGCCCGACGAACATCCGCGAGTAAATTCTGCTGAGCTGAGAATTCTTGGCGCGGATGAAAATGCGTCCAGCAGCCGCCCAAGTACAGCTGTTAAAACGCCCTGGCGAAAAATCCTTTCGAACCGTTCGGTATGGGCGCTTTTGCTTAGCTATTTCTTCCATGGCTACACCCCTTTTATTTACTTTGCCTGGTTTTTCATCTATCTCACGCATGTGCGCGGGCTTACCGTCGCTAAAGGTGGGCTGTGGGGCACAACTCCATTCATCGCGATGACACTGATGTCTCCAATCGGAGGATGGCTTTCGGATAAAGCGGTGAAACATTTCGGTGTGCGTCGCGGCCGGCAAAGCACGGCATGGTTCGGTATGACCTGCTCCGCGCTACTGTTGTGGCTGGGCAGCCGGACCGCGAACAATGCGGGAGCAATCCTCTTGCTGGCTGGCGCAGCAGGCTTCAGCAACTTTGCGGCACCCAGTTGGTGGGCCGCCTGCATCGACCTGGCGCCCAATCATTCGGGCTCACTTTCGGCTTTGATGAACACCTGCGCCAACAGTGCCGGCGGAATCGCACCGGTGTTGACGGCATATATCGCTACAACGTTTGGGTGGACGCGCGCGCTCGACTTCGCCGCACTTATGAGTTTCATAGCTGGAGTGATCTGGATTTTTGTGGATGCGAGTGAAAGTGTGGAGAGGGGAAAAAAAACTCTTAGCGCTATTGTTCAGCCGGCCCTCAGCTCGTGAGGTTATAAGGAGCACTCACTTTGAAAAGCATGACCGCAGTGTTTCGAGAAATGCTGGGCTTGCCGAACATTATTCACGCGCCCATCGCATACGATCCGCTCACCGCTAGAATTGCCGAACGCGTGGGATTTCGAGCGTTGGACATTGGCGGCTACGCATTGGGAGCGAGTTCATGCGTGCCAGAGCCGCTTCTTAGTCTGGAAGAAATGGCCATGGCCACACGGCGAATAACCGCTGCCGTTTCCATTCCCGTGATGGTCGATGCCGGCGCCGGCTACGGAGACGTCGTCCACGTAATGCGAACCGTGCAACTGCTTGAACAGGCGGGGGCGGCTGCGCTGCACATCGAAGATCAAGTGTTTCCCAAACGCGTGCACTACCACAAAGGTCTGGAACATGTGATTCCCGCGGAGGAGATGTGCGAAAAGATTCGCTACGCGGTCAACAGCCGGCGTGATCCCGCTTTTGTAATCGCCGCTCGCACGGATGCTATGCGCACAGATGGGTTCGCAGAGGGCGTCCGCCGGGCGAATCTCTATGCGGAAGCCGGCGCCGACATGATCATGATTTTTCCAAACACTGTCGACGAAGCTCGTCGGGCAGCGCGCGAGATTCGCACGCCATTGATCTACGTGAACAGTGAAGGCAACCGGCTGAACAGACCCATTCTTGGAATCCGGGAACTCGAAGACATGGGCTACAAAATGGTTAACGACGCCATCAGCGCAATAGCCGTGGTGTTCAAATCGGTGAACGAACTTTTTGTACGTCTTAAGGAAACAGGCCAGACCGGGATGGAGCAGGAAGCATTCAAAAAAGTTCGCAAGGACATAGAGGACACTATCGGTCTAGAAGAGTATTACCGCATTGAGGAGAAAACCGTTGAGAACAGGAAATAAGCTTGTCCCAAATAAAGGTGGAACGGATGAGTCAGCTAGGTTCCACCACAAAAAGAAAATATTCAGCCGGAAGACAATCTTCAGCGTCGCTCTTGCACTAATTATACTTCTCGCCGGAGTCATCTTTCACCGAGCCGGTGAAGCAGCGGCCAGCACGCCTAAGATCAGTCGTGTGCTGCTTATCAGCGTAGATGGTCTGCATGCTTTGGATCTCGCTAATTTCATAAAATCGAATCCCCAATCGAATCTGGCGCGACTGAGTTCGCGCGGAGTGACGTACACGCAAGCGTCAACCTCGAAGCCCTCCGATTCATTTCCTGGCCTGATGTCCATCGTCACGGGCGGGTCGCCGATATCAACGGGGCTGTGGTACGAAGGAGCTTACGCTCGCGATCTTTCGCCCGCAGGTTCCGATTGCAAGACAACAGGAACGGAAATTGTGTGGGACAGTGGAATCGATCGCGACAAAACGTTAGTCGACGGCGGCGGTATTGATCCCGCCAAGCTCCCGCTTGATCCCAAAAAGGGTTGCTCCGCCGTTTACCCCCACAATTACCTGCGCGTGAACACTATTTTTGAAGTTGTTCGCCGGGCGAATTTGCACACCGCATGGGTAGACAAGCATCCCTCTTACGAAATGACAAATGGTCCGTCCGGCAAGGGCGTGGAGGACTTGTTCACGCCGGAGTTGGCGGCTTCGGGAGCCAGCCACGATGTCAAAAAGGCGGAGATTTTTGACGACAAGAAAATAGCTGCGGTACTCAATGAAATTAACGGTAAGGATCATAGCGGAATGAAGAACGCTCCGACTCCAAGCCTGTTTGGCACGTCTCTTCAGGCATTCAGCATGGGACAAAAATTGGGCGGCTACACCGATGAGATCGGTACTCCCGGCGACGTGTTGTCGGAAGCTTTACGACACACAGATGATTCCATCGGAAAGCTGCTGGAGGCTTTACGCCAGCGCAATTTAGAGGATTCCACACTGGTCATCGTGACCTCCAAGCACGGCGAGTCGCCTATGGATCCCAGGAAGCGGCAACTGGTAGCAGACACCATTCTCGAAGGCATTATGAAGACCTCGCATCCCGGCGCGCTCACGTTCGCATATCAGGACGGCGATCTGGCTTCCATTTGGCTTAAGGATCAGGCCGAAACGCAAAAGGTGGTCGACACCCTGAGCAAACCAGAAAACGAATCGGCAACCGACGTGGAGGAAATTCTCGCCGGAGAAGCTCTCAAGCTGATGTTCAACGACCCGCTTCACGACGCGCGCACGCCAGACGTCCTGTTAGTCCCTCGTTTAGGAGGTTTGTATATGGAGGCGGACACCAAATTTCTCGCTGAACACGGCGGGTTTCACAAACAGGACATCAACGTGGCGTTGCTGCTGTCCCGGCCGGGTTTACATCCACAAATCATGAAGACTCCGGTGCAGACCACCCAAATCGCTCCCACGATTCTGAAAGCCCTGGGATTGAATTGGCAGGCGTTGGAAGCGGTGCAACAGGAAAAAACTCGGGAGCTGCCGAATTAACCGGCAATCGATTTCTCTATCGCAATAAGATCCTCATAAATCTCAGGAGAGATACCAAAATGAAAAGCAAATTGTTCGCGGCGGCTGCGCTTTGCATTACTGTGGCCGTTGGAAGTTTCGCGCAGAGCAGTCCACAAGCTAAGACTCATAGCAAGCCAGCAGCCAAGCCTCCGCTCAAACTGTTGCAGAGCATTCCTCTGCCGTCGCTGAAAGCCGGTGATTTTGACCACTTCGCGATCGATCTGGAGGGTCACCGCTTATTTCTCACCGCCGAAGCGAACGGCAAGTTGCTGGTTTTCGACACCAATGAGAACAAGCTGATTCACACCATCGAAGATCTGAAAGCTCCGCATGCCGTGCTTTACCGTAAGGAATTTAACAAGCTGTTCGTCGTGGATGGCGACGAGTCTGCGGTGAAAATCTATGACGCGCAGAGCTATCAACCGCTTGGAAAAATAGGGTTGGATCCAGATGCCGATTCCATGGCCTACGATCCGGCCGCAAAACAATTGTATGTGGTGAATGGCGGGCGGGAAGCCAAAACACCTTACTCGTTCATCAGCGTCCTGGATCTCAGCGCCGATAAAAAGGTTCGCGATATCAAGATAGATTCAAATCGCGTCGAGGCGGTCGTCCTTGAAAAGTCTGGGCCCCGGCTCTTCTGTAATATCACCGGCATGAACACAGTGGGAGTGATGGAACGCGGGAAGACGGCGTTGCAATACGAATGGAAACTGCCGGCGGGAGTCCAGCAAAACGTGGCCTTGGCCTTGGATGAAAAGAATCACCGCTTATTTGTTGTCGCGCGCAAGCCCGGAAAACTGGTGGTGCTGGATTCGGATAGCGGAAAGGTAATCGCCAGCTTGCCCGCGGTCGGCATGGTCGATGACATGGCCTATGACGTCGACCACCATCGTCTGTATCTTGCCGGCGATCAGTTCGTGGATGTTTTTAACCAAAAAGACGCGGATCACTATGCTCTTCTCGCCAGGGTTTCGGGAGGATTTCGCGCCAAGACCGGGATCCTCGTGCCTGAATTGAGTCGCTACTACCTGGCCGTTCCACGCCACGGAAGCAGCGCGGCCCGAGTAAATGTATATGAAGTTCAACCATAGACGGCGTCTGACGTACTTGACAGCCATCTTGAGTCAGATGGCACTCTTATTTCATCGCGCAATAAAATAACCGTGGCCAGTTTGACTCCCACTCGCGTGCGCTGGCGGATTGTCGTGGTGCTGGCAATCGTCGCCGGCGTGACCTACATCGACCGGCTGAATCTTGGCATCGTCGCAAAATTCATTCTCGAGGAATATCACTTCACGACCCAAAGCATGGGCTGGATTCTTGGCGCGTTCAGTCTGGGATATGCGATCTTCCACGTGCCCGGTGGCTGGCTCGCGGACCGCTACGGACCTGGACGGGTATTGGCGGGGGCCATTCTCTGGTTTTCTGCTTTTACGGCGCTCACTGCCATTGCCCCAAATTTGCCAGTAATTAATTGGCTTGGAGCTGCGTGGGCTTTTGCCGTGGTGCGTTTCACCATGGGCCTTGGCGAGGCGGCAGCGCTGCCAGTAGGCAATAAAATGATGGCCTACTGGCTTGGGGAAAAAGAGTTGGCGTTCGGCACTAGCATCTTTTTAGCTGGGGTAGGCGCCGGGGGAATCGTTGCGCCCTTTTTCATTTCCTGGCTGATAAAAAACTGGGGCTGGCGCGCATCTTTTTTTGTGTCTGGCATCGTGGGCATGGGACTGGCC
>JBBSFG010000065.1:0-13870 GCA_038238965.1 Candidatus Acidiferrales bacterium
ATGGGTAGGCTAAGCATCAGTTCGTCCACAACATTGTCACGTATAAAAGAAGCGATATCCTCGAGGTCGCAAACGCACTTGAAACCTGATTTGCGAAACTCTCCGATACCGTGCCACTCGCAATCCGCAAAACCCAGCAGGTGATATCCAGACGTCGAATATGCGTCCAGGGCTCTTCCGAGTTGAACCGCACGCGGATTCGTGCCTACGATCAGCACGTGACGCAAGTTGCGGCCGTGCTGTCGCAGCCGCTTGAGCACAAATCGCATCGCTTGTCGGCTCGCTAACGCGCTGATCGTGCTGATCAGCCAGAAAACCAGGAGGAAACGGGGATGAATCACGCTTAAATGAAAGGGTATGCCCACTTGTAGAAGTACAAATGTGCCCACGGAAGTTGCTTTCAAGACGTCCCAGGCTTCTTGATGATCGTTTGAAAATCGCTTCGATTTGTAAAGGCCAAAAAGAGAAAATAACCAATGCCAAAGCAAAAGCAGGCATCCGAAGAGAATGAAATTGCGGACGGACATCCGCATTGAGAGGAAATCGCTGAGCGAGGTCGCCCCAACCTCGCTTAGGCTCGGGACAGCAGCAGCGATGAACGATCCGACCAGGAGCGCTACGTCGAAAAGTTTGAAAATACTCAGCAGAACGAATCGGCGGTTCGTAATCACATTAAGTGGTTTTCAACACTCAGCGAGAAATGGAATCGTCAAGGCGCAAATCAACAAACCCGGGATTCCTTCGAGCTGCGCTTTCCTTTTCCCGCCACTCGGGACTCGAAGGGCAGTTCGCGACGGTGTAAAACGACACCGAGCACCCGACCTCCGATGGCCTCGATACCATCTTTGGCCTCGCGCGCTGCTTGGCGGGGGGTGAAGCTTGGCTCAACTAAAAGCATGAATCCGTCCACCAACGTTGCCAGGAGTGCTGTAGTGGAATCACCGGTCACGGGTGGCGCGTCAATCAAAATGAAATCGAACTTCTCTCGCAACTCGACGATCCGGGCGCGCAGCCGACCCATCGCTAACTTCGATTCGGAATCCGCCAGGCTCGCCCCGGCGGACATCAGTCGGAGAGGACCGCTGGAAACCGACTGCGTGAAGTTTGTAACCGGGCCGGTTTCGAGAAGGGCGCCAGTCAGTCCTCCGCGATTCTTGACGTCGAAGTAGTTGTGCAAAGACGGGCGCGCGAGATTTGCATCAACGAGGCATACGGAGGAATCCTTGACGCTATTGGCCAGCAGGTCGGCGGCTTGAGCACAGGTCCAATTGTCGTCATCGCGTTGTTCGACATCGCAGAACACCACTACTCTCGGAGCCAGAGCCATATCGCCCAAGAAAAGCCGGCGGACCAATTTAAAACCCTCGCCACCACCCGCATAGCGCGCTGCTATTGCCGGCGCCAGTTCGGCCGGCACAATCAGTGGAGACTTTACGTCTTCAAACAGCAGCTCATCTTTTTGAGCTTGTTGGAGCAGGTCGAAATTGCGGCTATTCGTGGTGGCGGTCTGCGCAACGGGCTTCTGCAGAAGCTCCGCGTCTAGCTTGGATTGACGCAATAATTCAAATATTCTGCTCATAGGTTAGTAAGGACGGAGGATCGTGGCGATTTCAGAGGCTTCTAACTGCCCGCAGGCCGAACTCTCAGCTGCAGTCTTAGTCCCCCATGGAATGCCGGGAAATTTTCTGTGACGGATGGCCCGAAACCGCATATTGCTCAGCGGCGTGTATTATTGGGAAAATCGGAGTCGGGTAACGCAGACCCCAGCGCCTTCGCTTCCAACTCTCCCTCAGATTCGTCACCCTCTTCAAACAAACTTTGGGCCTGGATGGTCTGGCGGAAATTAGAGATCGGCAGGCCGCAAAACATCTCGCTGGAAAACGTTTGGTATCCACGATCGATGATCGAGATGACTGGTGGCTCCGGCTCGGTGGCCTTTGAACTGGGGGTCGTTGTCGGGGGCTCCGCGAGCCATTCCCGAGTTTGCGTCTTGTATTTGAAAGGAAATACATTCAGTTCGGATCGCAAGACGGCGGTTGAACTGGGGCGCCCAGATCCTCCATTCCGAGCTTTCTCGACCTTGATCTCCCGAGGGTCCGGCATTGCCGCGGCTCGCGCCTTGGTCGTTCCAGCCGACCCGGGAAATGCTACGGCAATCTCGGGCGGGGCCTTCGACTCAGATGGCATTTCTGTGCTTGCCAAATCGGACGAGTCTCTTTGCAAAATCCCTTCGGTTGCCTTGCTGTCATTGCCAGAGGTCAGGGGAATAGCATGACCCTCCGCCTGCTCGTCCGTAGTAACGCTTTTCGCGATTTTGGTCCAATCGCGGGGGCGCGCAGAGTAAGAGTCACGGTAATTTAGCTCATCAGGCGGCTCGAGACTGTCGAGCGAAGGCGAGCAACTCTGAGTCAGGCTGGGCGCGGACCCGCTTGGCGACCTCAAAAGGTCCATGTCGAGGTCGGTCATAACTTCGCTTACTGTGGAACCGTCAATCTGCTGCAGGCGCTTCGCGTAGCCGAGTGTGAGTGCGTTGAAGCAGATGTTATTGATGTTTCGAGGAATCCCTTCGCAATGCGCCGCGATTTGGTCCAGCGCATCAGAATCGAATAGGGTACGGCCGGCATATCCGGCAACCTTCAATCTATGATGAACGTATTCAATCACTTCCGCCTTATCGAACGGCTGCAACCGGCTAATGATGGAAACTCGTTGCCGCAACTGCATCATGTGGGGATGGGAGAGTCTGTCCGCAAGTTGCGGCTGCCCGCAGAGCACTATCTGCATGAGTTTCGAACTGGTGGTCTCAAAATCCGATAGCAGACGCACGGTCTCCAACACTTGTCTCTTGAGGTTTTGCGCCTCGTCTATCACCAATACAAACCGCCGCCCCATTTGCGCATTGCTCAGCAGTACGGAGTTCAGCGCTTCGTGCATGTGCGCGACATTCTGGTTACTGGCGTCAACTCCGAGGTCCGTCAGCAGATAGCGAAAAAACTCTCGCGAATCGCATTGTGTTTGGAACAGGAACACCGTGCGGGCGGACTTCCGCAACCGCTCAAGAAGTTGGATCAACAATGTGGTCTTGCCCATGCCCGGTGGGGCGATGAGGGCCACGAACCCACAGCCGGTTTCAATGCCGTAAAAAAGCGACGCCAGTGCCTCGCGATGCATCGCGCTAAAATAGAGATAGCGAGGGTCCGGCGTCACCCCGAAAGGTTGTTCCCGCAATCCATAGTGCTCTAGAAACATCTGGTTTTCTCAGTTGTCATCGGTCAGCATCATCGACGCAAACACCGGTAATTGCAGGTGTTCTTGAACTTCTTCCGCGGTCCTAAACGATGGATTCAGGTATTCCGCGACCCCCAAAGCAATCGCACTGACAGCCACAGCCGCGAAAAGACCTGCTAGGAGAATTAACATGCGCGATCGCGATGGCAACACCGGGACCACCGCGGCCTCGGCCACCGCAACATTGACGATCCGGCTGCGGTCTAATGCGTTGGAAATCCGCGCCTCTTCCTGCTTGCGCTGGTACAGCAGATAGTTGTCTTCCTGCGCCTTTTTGTCTCTTAGCAGGTCCTGCTCTACCGCGCCCTTCCGGTCCAGATCGCTCGCTCGCTCCGAGTAGTCGCGCAAGGTGCGTGTCAAGGACTGGGCCCGGGCCTGCTCAGCCGCTAATTCCGACCGGGCTCGCGCCAATTCGGAGTCCACCCATGCGTAGGTGGGATTGCGATTCGTTGTCTCTTCGCGAAGTTGAGACTTCTCGGCCGTCTCAATGGCGGCCCGGGTTTGTGCGATTTCCGTGTCTACCTCTTGTACCAACCGGTAGGTCGGCTCGTACTTCTGCAGCAATTCCGTACGCTTCAATTCCAGACTCAACAACGTGGATTTCAATTGCCCCATCAGTTGCGGATTGTCCGACAAACGCATTTCGGTGGTCATTCGGGAAGGCATCGTGCTCGACTGTGACTCGAGGACCCGTTTCCGTTGCACGGTTTCGGCGATGGCAGCTTGCGTCTGCGTAAGCTGTGCCCGGAATTCGGAAAGTTTTTCCAGAGTCGCCACTTTCTCCTGTTCCGGCGAAACCACGCCTTGTTCTCTGCGGAAATTCACCAGGCTGGATTCCGCTCGGGCCAGACTCTGTTCATACTGATGAGTCTGCGTCTGAAAAAATTCAAATGTTCCGGCAGGCTGGTGCACCGTCATATGTTTTTCCAGGTAGAGGGTTACCAGGGTGTTCAGCACCTGGGCAGCCTGCTGGGGATTCGTGGCTTCGTAGCTGACGGAGATTAGGCTCGTCTTCGGCAGCACCTCCACTTTCAAGGCGGATTGAAATCTACGGACGGCCGTCGCAATCCTCTTCTGCGGATCTTTTGGATAGGGCCAGAAGCGGCTCACCGCGTTCTGCAGTCCGCAGGTGGTGACGACCTTCTCCATGAGATCGCGGCTCTTGATCAGCTCGACTTCCGAGCTGACCTCCGACTCCGACACACCCGCAATATTCTGGGGCATGGTATTGGTTACATCAGCGGACACCAGCGGATCCAAACGTTCGTGCTTAACCAGAATCTTGATGTTTGTTTGGTAGTGCGGTGGGAGCAGGAAAGCTCCTACAGCGGCACCCAACAGAACACCGACGAAGGTGATGGTAGCCACACGACGATGGCGAAGTCCGACGATCGCCCAGTCGTGGAGCTTCGTGAGCGGAGATCGCGCATCCGCTTTTTTTTGGTAGTTCATATCTTCGATTGGAATCCCCATTTCGCGAATGCCAGCACTCTTAAGGAATTGTCATCCCCACTCCCGGATTCGGGATGAATTGCCGGATCTTGGAAAAGGCGTTCTTCGGTACATAAATTAAGTCGCCTGGTCGGAGATGGACGTCTTCACTCAGATCTCTATGGGCGAGCATCTGCTTAACGTCGAGCCTTTTTGCTTCGGCCCAACCACCCGGAGCGCGGCGAAAAAGGACGACTTCAGAGTGCTTGGCTTTGTCTGTAAACCCGCCCGCAATGGCCACTGCTTCGGCGACGGTGGTATCGCCCCGCAATTCAAACTTGCCAGGATGCCCGAATTCGCCTCCCGCAATGAAGTATGGTTTTTCGAAATCCTTGAGCTCTACGGTGATGATCGGATCATGCAGAAACTGCTGGTAAGTTTTCCGCAGAGCTTCAATCAATTCTGGAACCGATTTGCCTTCGATATATAGATCGCCTACCCCCCGCAGGCTTATGTACCCATCAGGCTGGATCGCCACGGTTTGATCGTACTCCGGTGAAATTTGGAACGTGATCTGAAGCACGTCAGTGGCTCGAAGGAGGTAGCGCGGATATCGTTCCGCCGCGAGGGGCCGGATGGCCTGATGGACTTGTTCTGATTCTGGGCGTACCTTCCCGTCACTCGACTGGCCAGCAATTGCAGACTGGCCTTGAGCCCTGGCCGAAGACGGGCTCGCGGTTATAAGTAATACCGCCAAGAAAGCGCCAAAGGTTTTCATGACCATGTCAAGTGCTCCCCGAGTCCTGACCGAGCCTGAGTGGTTGAGAATCGTGGTGCCTCCGGTCGACGCGCAAGCGGTTCGACGCTGAGTGCATCCACTTCCACCGCCAAGGATTTCTGAAGAACCTCGGCGGATAAAATCAGCCGGTAAGAACCTTTCCTGCGGATCAGAATGCCTTCGATATTGGCTAGCGGGCCGGATCTGATTCGAACCCAGTCGCCACGCCGCAGAAACGGATGCGGCTCAACTTTTAGAGCGCTATTGACCGCTCTCCGAATCGCCTCTATGTCGTCATCAGGAATAGCCGCTGGGTAGCCGCCGGCCATGACGATAGAATGAACTCCGGGAGTTGAAAGAATATGAGCGCGTCTTTCTGCCTGACAGCGCAAGAACACGTAACACGGAAACAAGGGTAGTGCTAAGTGCTTCTTTCGGTCTTTCCACTGCCTGACGGTCTGATACAAAGGCAGAAACACCTCAAATCCATTACCCGACAAGCTCTCGGCGATCGTTTTCTCATGCTGATGGCGAGTGTAGATGGCCCACCAATCGCTCCGTTCCGGGTTGTTTTGAATTCTGTTGGCTTCGGTCATCGACACACAGCTTCGCCCTGTGACTTACAGGAACCTTAATTTTCCTTACCCTTGTGGTCAGCCTCAGTAAAAAAAAGCTTCCTTAGGCCACTTTCCGCAAGTACCACGTTCGAAAGTAAGACCGCGAAACCGTGGTTCTTCCCGTTTGTCCCGGGTCCGTCGATCCGAAGCACCCGACCCTCGACCTCGATACGCAGTGCCGCGGGTTCATCTAGGAAACTCTCCATGGAAATCCTGAGTCGAATACCGGCACCGACCGGAGGACAAGCGACGGCAAAGACGAACGCCCCTCGATCGCTGGCGTCCCGACCGCGGCCTTCTTCTCGCTGACAAGTTCCATTCTCGTCCTTCCACCAAAATACAACCCCCGCTTCCAGAGGGTAGCGAATCGTCGTTCTTGTCGATCTGGTTGCATCGGTCAAAATCGCACCATCAGCTTCAAGGGCGATGGGAATGAGCACATTAAGCGTATCGGCTCGAACCGACAAGATAAGGGATGTCACTACAGGAATGTACTTATATTTGCGGGGAAAGACTTGAGACACTCGTCCTACATCTCGAGATATATAGCCCAGGTACTAGTTCTAATGTCTCTATCGCCGGAATAGGAATATCTCAACCACGGCCAGCTCTAATCTATGGACATTGTTATTGCAATCGGGCTTTTACCAGATTTTGGATTCGGTCTATGCAGGCCTTGCCGACAACCTCGCGGCAGGTTAAGCGGTGTTCGAGAGCACACGTGACTCAGTCAGGCGCATGAGGCTGATGGTCATCTCTCCGACTGACGTCATAGAGAGCCAACTCCAGCCGACTCGAAATTCCCACCTTATTGAAGATCCGAAACAGATAGTTGCGGACTGTGTGCTCGCTCAGATTCAGTTGCTGAGAGATATCACGATTAGTGAGGCCTTCGGCTACCAGGCGGACGATACCTGCCTCTCTCTTCGTCAACAAAGTGGGCATTTTGGAGCCTTGGCCATTGACTTTGTCGACTGACGAAGTCCGCGCCAGAGCATTGATTACAAAATGCAGCTCTTTGCTGTTGGCCCAAACCTGTCCCTGCGACACCGCGTGGATGCACTTGCACAGCGCTTCAAACGGTTCTTCTCGAGAGAATATGCCCTTAACTCCGGATCTGAAAGCTTCGACGACCACGCTCCCTTGGATCGCATCGGTCAGCATGACGACGTTGGTTGTGGGAAATGAAGACCGTATTTCCCGCGCCACACTGAAGCCAGCGCTAACTCCATCTCTGAGGTGGGCACTAATGACCGCAACGTCCACTAAATTCTTGCTGAATCCCGCGCGCACTCCCGCCGAATCCGTCGCATAGCCAACAATAGTGTGCCGATAGCGACTGCGTTGCACGGCCGCCGCCATCAATTCGCAATTCATCCTGCTGTTGTCAGCAACAAAAACACTTACGGTGGAGCTGGATACTGGACTTTTCAACATAGGCTAGGGCGCTATCACCTAAGTTCCAATATGGGATTGTTACGGTTCGGTTACAAACATACCATTACCCGAGAGGGTTACACTAAAAGCACTAACCTAGAAGGACTAATCCATTTGGGTAGTTGTTTCGGAGTTTGTAAAAGCTAATGGCAAAATCAGACCAGGAACTTTAGCCCGATCTTGCGGGCCCCTGCGCCTTCACTGCTATCGGACCATCGAACCTGCATGAGCGTGGGGATGAGCGAAGGGCTGCCCGGCAGCGCGAATTCGCACCGCAAGACTGCATTTGGAGCAAGCTGCTGATCCGTGATTATGCCAACCCCACCCGTACCGATGTTTTCTGTCACAGCTTCCAGCGAGACAGGGGCCTCTTCCACTATTCGGAGCGGTGAAAGAAGGCTCCCCTTGATCTCCACAACCCACGGGAATCGTGGCGAATGCCTGCGATCGTTTTCTCGATCAATTTTAACGGGACTCTTATTACTGGCTCGTTTTTTTGTCACGATAAACTTCCCATGGGCTAGTGAGCCCAGAAACGCGATCGAAATAACGGCCGGGCAAATTCACAATAGCGCGAGGGATGCACCTCAGGGCCTGGAAATTTTCTTGGCGGTTGCTATTTAGTACTGCACGACAGCAAGCTCGTATTATTTGTGAATGGTGAAACTACGACGCAATCCTTAGGTAACGGCGGAATCGGTGGCGCTGGCATGGTGGTGCTCGGCGGGGTCAATAGTGAGAGCGCCGCGCTGTCAAATGTATTGCTGGTCGCGGATACCGTGCCACAGCCTCCGCCATTCCAAAACCCCGACTGGGAACCGTCCGGCTTACTTTCCGTCGCGATATTGCCACTGACGGCTACCGGACCACACGCCGACGAATATTGGTTCCACACCATGATTGCCGTGTTCCCGCCCCCGGTCACGGGAGTGCGATTCAATACCCTGTTGTTGCCTACAACCTGGTTTGTGCCGCTGGCGATGCTAAGACCGCACTGCCCGGTGTCCAATAGCCTGTTGTTTAAAAACTGGGCACTGTTGGAGGCGTCATCCGCAATGACTCCGCAACCGGATGGGCTGTGCCCGCCGGTGATGTAATTTCCCTGAACGAGGATCCCGTTCGTGAGGCCGAAATTAATTGAATCTTCTTGATTCTCCGGGAACGAGTATTTCGATCGGTCCGTACTTGACAGTGCGTAGTTATTCTCCACGGTGATGCCGCTATTGCCGCCCCAGGCCTGAAAGTTTTGCCCGCGACTCTGTCCATCCGCGGGCTGCGACGGATCCGAATCGATCGGGTTCAGCAGAAGATTCCCAATCGCGGTAACAGTGCTCGAGTTGGTTATTTCAATGTTTGATTCGCCATAGGCAATTACATTGCCTTGGATGGCAAGGTTCGAAGTTTTGTTCGCGAAGATTCCATCATGCGTGTCGCAGCAGTCAGTCGCGAGAGGTTTTTCGGGATGAATGTAGCTGTCATAAATTCCGGTGGTGTTCCCGCCGGAAATCTTCACACCGTGCCCGCCACATGGCCCGATTTCTGACCTTCGAATGATGACGTTTGTGGAATTGGTGATCACCACGCAATCGCCGGAAGGATTTGTTATATGGAGATTTTCCACCACCGTGCCGTTCTGCCCGCTAATCTGGATCGGCCCCGATGGTGTTAAAGGCGCAGGCGCTGGCAGAGTTGACGGCAGAATCTGCACCGTGGCACTCGCAGTTTGGGAAGGAACTGCGAGGCTGCTCGCCGTCACGGTGACCGTCGTTTTGGTTGACACAACCGGCGCAGTGAACAAGCCCGCAGAAATGGCACCCGCAGTTGCTGTCCAAGATACGGTCTGGTTCGTAGTATTTGCCACGGTCGCCGAGAACAGTTGCGTGCCGCTCGAGGAAACTGTAGCCGACGCCGGGGAAATGCTAACGGAAACGGAAGGGAGAGGCAGAAGCGTCGTTGCGTTCACCATCTGGGTAGCCGAGCCGCTCAAATTTGTGCTATCCGCAGCTGTTACCTTTATTGCAAAAGAACCTGCGTTTGCGTAGGTGTGTGAACCGCTGGCCGCATTGATTGACGAACCATCACCCCAAGTTATCACCGTGCTGACGAGGTTGTTTTGCGGGTCCGTGCATGTGGCGCTGGCGTTCACATTGAGTGGTACTGGGCCGCTCGCCGGTGAAACTGCAAGCGTGCAACTCGGCGGAGTGGGGGTGACTACGGTCGCTTGCGAATTCTTCAGAGCGACAATCAGCTCAACAAATGGGTCCGCAATACTCCCAGTTGCCGTCGCGGTCTGAATGCCCGTTGCGGTAACCAACTTATCCTCGGAGAAAGCTGAATCCAGGCTCGAAGACACCGACTGTTCGGTATCTCCAAGGCCTGAGCCAGCAAGGTACGTTGACTCTCCAACGTCGTCGGAAAAGTATGCGAAGACGTAGTCGTTGGCATTGGCAGTCGCCTTCGAAGTAGACACTGACAATGATTTACCGGTCTGCATAGCGCTTCCGACGGCGTCGACCACTGCCGTCGTGCCGCTGACTTCATAGATATGACAATGGATGTTGTCTGACGCTCCTGCGCCAATTTTGCAGGTCACAGTGTCAGGTCCCGTGCTCTTGGCGGTTGCAATGTAAATTGCGGCGACCGAGTCTCCGGGGCTCCGGCCGGTCACAAGCTGAGCGAAGACGTTGTTTTGCGAGTCCGCCGGCGCAATAAGCGTCTCTCCATCGAATGTGCTCTGCGCCACAAGTAGCATGTGCCCGGCTGTCACGCTGCTCTTAAACGTAACTGCAAGTGAGCTAGCACTTCCGGTGAAACCGCTATTGTGTTGAACGCTCTGCGCGGATGAGGAGATAGGGGGCGCAGACGCCGTGACTGTAACGTTTGCGCTCGCCGTCGCGGACGGGGCGGCCACGCTACTGGCCCTCACCGTGATCGTGGTGGTGGTTGACACCGCGGGCGCAGTGAACAAACCCGAGGGTAAAATAGTTCCAGCAGTCGCCGTCCAGGTGACGACTTCGTTCGTAGCGTTGGCTACGGTCGCAGTGAACTGTTTCGTGCCTCCCGAAGAGAGCGCCGCGAGAGTTGGTGAAACGACAACGGAGATAGGCTGTGGCGCGGATGGCTGAACAGTGACGGTGGCGCTGGCTGTCCTGGACGTCGCAACGACACTCGTGGCGGTTACGGTGATCGCCGTGTTAGTCGAGACTACGGGCGCGGTGAACAACCCCGCGCCAGAGATGGTACCCGCCGTCGCTTTCCAGGTAACGGCCTGGTTCGCGGTGTTGGTCACAGTCGCCGTGAACTGCTGAGTATTGCCGGAGGAGACCGTCGCTGTAACCGGGGAAACGGCGACGGAGATATGGTTATGTCGTGACGTCTGAACGGTCACCGTGGCACTCGCCGACTTAGATGGCGCCGCCACGCTGCTTGCGGTAACGAAGATCGTCGTGCTGGTGGATACTACGGGAGCGGTCAGCAATCCTGTGCCAGAAATAGCTCCCGCTGTCGTTGTCCATGCGACTGCCTGGTTGGAAGTGTTAGCCACGGTCGCAGTGAACTGCAGGGCACCCCCCGAGGCCACCGTTGTAGAAGTGGGGGAGATAGACACAGAAATGGGTTGGGGCACAGGAGGTTGAACAGTGATGGTGGCAGTCGCCCCCTTAGATGGCGCCGCCACGCTGGTCGCGGTGACCGTGATTGCTGTACTTGTTGATACCACGGGCGCAGTGAACAAACCCGACGATGAAATCGCTCCAGCGGTCGCGGTCCAGATCACCGCTTGATTCGTAGTATTGGCTACTGTCGCAGCAAACTGCCGGGCGTCACCCGAGGATAAGGTCGCCGAGGTTGGAGAAACAGATACAGAGATCGGTTGGGGCGCGGATTGAACCGTAACGGTATCCGACGCAGTTGAAGTGAGATTTAGGTTATCGGTAATGCTGAGGGTCACGGTGAAGGTTCCCCCAGAGTTGTAGGTGTGCGTGGCCGTCACATTGGTGGAGGTCGTGCCGTCGCCAAAATCGATGCGCCGTGACGTAATGCCGCCATTGGAGTCCGAACTCGCCGAAGAATCAGCCGTCACTTGAACAGGAGCGATTCCCCCTTGTGGCGTAACCGTCAGAACCGCCACGGGAGGAGGCGAATTCGTAGTGGTTCCGAAGAACTCCGCCATGTCGGGAGCAGTGGCAGCACCACCCAACCCGCTCAGACTGAGACCCAACATCTGAGCGATTACCCTAAGAGAGCTTCCGTGTGAATAATACCCTGGCGCTCCGCTGGGCCCGGCGGACTGGTAGTTTTGTTTCACATTCTTGCCAATCATGAACCAAAAAACTTTGCCGCCTCCGTGGGTGTTATCCCCGCCGGATTCATCAAATACGACGATGACCACTGTGTCTCCAGTCGCGGAATCCAGGTGTCCACTGTTGAGAAGCGGTAGGAGCACATTGTTCTTCAGCCAATTATCGGCGACATCCAGGCCGCAATCGTGTGCGTCATCACACATGTTTGGGGTAATAAATGAAAAATTCGGAACTGTATTACTCGCGACGTCGTGGATAAATCCCAGATTGGAATCTTCAAATGCTACGTAACGATTCTGACAATTACTCTGCACCTCCGAGATATACGGAATCGGGCTAT
Organism: Candidatus Acidiferrales bacterium; assembly: GCA_038238965.1. Classification (GTDB taxonomy): domain Bacteria; phylum Acidobacteriota; class Terriglobia; order Acidiferrales; family UBA7541; genus Acidiferrum. The sequence goes on from JBBSFG010000065.1 coordinate 12,193, forward strand.
GGTGCACCGCATAATTTCCGTTATCTCCTCCAAAGTAGCAGTTCGCCGGCAAACTTTCAGCATAGCCCTTCCACGATTTGCCGGCCGCTTGAGTCGCCCGCACAATATTATTCGCTGTATAAGGAAATCCACAGGTGTTGGGATTGCAGTTGTCGTCATTGGTGGTCACCACACCCCAACCTAAATCCTCATAATTGCCAATCGAAGGATGTGTTGGCGCGTAATAGTTGGCAGAAAAGCTACCCTTGCTCTTCAGGCCGCACAAGAAGGGCATGGAGGTGTTATTCGGACCGCAGACATCCGCGTAGTCCGTGTTCTCTTCCAGCACGATAAGTACGTGAGGAACTTGCGGGACCTGTGCGTGAGCGACGTTCGCGCAACTCAGAATTAAAAGGGATGCCTGGAGAGCGTAAATTATATGCTTGGCCACCGATCCACCGTTCCGGCTGGTGGCATCATGTTATTGCAGCCAGGGTACGGTGTGTACTGGCCCTTCGGACAGTAATGGACCAGGTCTGAACGTACTGAACCGCAGATCATAAACACTATGGCGGTATACCACGCCGGCGCAGGATTTTGTTCAGATTTTTGTTGCGATGGCTTTTCCTAAAATGCCAGAACGCGTTGTCACTCCCATTTTGAGCATTATCAGGCGTAAAAACGACTTCACCGTATTGGGGCTTATGCGTATCCGCGCCGCAATCTCTTTGGTCGTCAGCCCCCCTTCCGAAAGACATTGCAAAACCTCCCGCTCACGGGTCGTCAGTTTGAATTTTTCTGCAACCTGAGCGAGCGGAATTGATCCCGAAGAACCTCGCTCAAGAAATACGGCGAGCGATGACTGAGAGTCGCCTGCGGCAATAGCTTTCACGCGAACGCCCCTGCACTGATAAACCCTTTTGCCTGACTGGAACCTACTGACCAGCTGCGGTAAGCCCGAGGATTGTGTCAAGAACAGCCTGACGCGAATCTTGGTGGTAAGAAACCTATCGAGTTTTCTGAGGGCCTCGACCTTTTGAGGGTAAAGCAGTATTTCAGCCGCGGCGTGATTCACAAAAACCGGATTCATCGATGGATCTAAGAGGAGAAATCCTTCTGCCGATACACCATTTCGCATGAAAGCGGCCCCCCCAGGGGCAAGCTCCGCTGTATTTCTACCCAGCATATCGACAGCCACTCTCAATTAGCTCGCCGGGTTGGCTCGCTCCGTGCAAAACAGTGAACTTCTTGAACTTCTGAATGAACGGGCTGGCAAATCATTGCAAATCTTGTCCCAGCTGTTACCGATAAGAGACAAATGCCTGGTGAAGTAGAGACATTTGGTTACCATTCTTCCCCGCGAGCTCCGGTAGTGAGGTTGCTTTGCTTAGGCAGCCTAATATCTTGGCTGTGGATAACCGGCGAATTGGCTCGTTCATTCATCCACCGTCCCCTTGAGAACAACAATCTACCTCTGCATGAAGGGTCTGGAGCGAGAGAACGTGAAGCTGAGGCGTTTGGTGCAGGATCTGTCTAGGGAGATCTATTAATAGATGTTGCCTTTGTCCTTCTTTTTGCCTGCCATGCTAAACTGCTCTCGGTGGTGGGCGTAGCTCAGCTGGTAGAGCGTCGGTCTGTGGCACCGAATGTCGCGGGTTCGAACCCCGTCGCCCACCCCAAAGTCCCGTGGCTCCGCCCC
>JBBSFG010000066.1:0-13800 GCA_038238965.1 Candidatus Acidiferrales bacterium
ATAAAGTTGGCGAGGTGGCGGAATCACAAGGCCATCACCCGGATATCCTGCTGGGATGGGGCAAGGCGGAGATCACTACCTGGACGCACAAGATCAACGGCCTCACTGAAAGCGATTTCATCCTCGCAGCGAAGTTCGACAGACTCTAGTTCCGGAGCGATTGCCCACTGAGACGTTAGCGAATAAGTTCGCTTGCATGGCGTGGGCTGTGCTCGCTAAGAACATCCGGAACCGATGATCGAATTCCACTTGGACGGCATGTTTGAATGAATAAGTCGAAGGAGGAGCACTTGGTGTACAAAAACTGAACTCAGCGACCGAGCTGATTCAGAGACACCAAGGAGGCTCCCGATGCAAAATATGTATTACTTTGGACTGGATGTTCACAAGAGAACGATCAGTTATTGCGTGAAAGATGGATCACGCTCGCTGTTCTCTGCGACAGGCCCGAAATCTGAGCGGGCTCGTGGGCCATTTGGCGAACGGTGTTTTACCGGGAATCCTCGAAGCCGTGCTACGCTCTCCTCGTGAATGAAGGCCAGGAAATGAGCACTGTTTTCATCTGCGGACTGTTTGACCCAGGCACGCCGCCGACGCCGCCGAATCCCAACCCATCGGAGCCCCTGCCAGGTCCATCAGAGCCGATACCGCCGGATCCGCAGGGGAATCTTGTTTGGTGGTCCTCGGGCCGTAAAAGTTTCCAGCTATCTCATCCTGAGCGCGCTGGCAAACGCGGCTTGAGTACTTTTCGAGATGAAATCCAAAACCCGTTGAACTAACACCAAAACCGCAAGTGCGTCCTGCTCAGTTACAAATTCTCTTGATGGGCCACGGACACCGAGATTGCCGATTAATATTGGCGTCGCGGAGAATCCAACCTGAACCCTTCTTCCCACATTTTCAGGAATTTCAAACTCTAAGCAAAGAACTTTATGCTCGTCGCTATAGTGCGCCGAAATAAGTGTCACAACGCCGACGGCGCGTACCAATGCCACGCATACATGCCCGTCGGATTTGATGCCGTACGGGGCTGGTACGACTCCGGCACTCCCCCGGGGTCACTTTTTGTGTTTCCTAGCATAGAAACACAGCTATCGAAGAATTAATGGATTCCGCGATGATCTTTCACCTTGCGCTGAATTGTGCATACTCGACGCGTTGTTTGTTGTTCAGCTTAACTTTGCTGCATTGAGGCGTAACAGAGGAATTAAAAATCGGCGAACAAAAGGACGTTTTCTAGGGAAATGCCTTGCGACCATCAGCAGACCAGTAGGAGTTCTATTCTGACGAAGGCTTCCGAGTGGTTGAGCTTGTGAAAACCATTTAGATTCGACCCAATAAGCTAGGTCGGAATTTTGCCGGGATGGTGATCCCATTCTCGGGCTTGCCGGTCAGTGAACGCTCGAAGTCTGCTCTTTATCTGAGTTCGCGGCGTGAATGATCACTTTGCGGGCGTAGTGCGCAATGTTGCGCACCAACGCGGCGTATTGCAGATTGGGTTTGCCGGGCCCGCCGTTGTACGCGCCGACTGCCTGCATGATGTTGCCGTCGAAATGATCCAGCAGGTCGCGAAAAAGCAGGCCCGCGAAGGTAGTCAGCGTGGCCCCCTTGATTTCGTCCGGATCGAGCAGAACTTCCGGGCGCAGCGCTTCCGGGAGCGCAGCATAATCCCGTTTCTGAAGGTCGGCGAGATACAAGGCCTGCGCGTAGCGAAGCGTTTCGCGGGTAATCTGCCAAACTCCCCGAGCGTTGTTACGCACAAGAACTTTTCCTTTCCGTCGCCTCAACACCACATCCCCGCGCTGCGGATGCGTCTTCCAGACGGCGTGATTCAGATCTCCGATGACCCCCATGTAGTTGTTTTCCACTGCGCCGATGCCCAGAAAATAGTCGAGGGGGAGGGCGTAAAAACGTGCCACGATGACAACGTCCTCGGCCAGCTCGGTGGCTTGACTGGGAGTTAACACCGGTGGTTTCGGATCGGCGCGGTTGAATACCCGGACATCGGTGGCGGATTTGAAGACCAGAAAATCAGCCATAGGAGCGAGTAGCCGTTTATCAGGAATGTTACGCAGCAATATCTGTCCGGATTTGTCGAAGGCCTCCTGAAATTCCAAGGACTGCTCCTGGCAGGGCGACCGATCTTTGTACGTCCAACTGTACAACTGATAGTCCGGGATCAAATTTCTGGAAGCGAGCGAATCCAGATATGGGATCGCGGACAGAAGATTGTTCTCCAGCGGAACGAAAAGGCGATGACTGCGCTCCGCAAATCCGGTCCCTTGGCAAACCATTATACTTTTCGCGTCGTCTCCTCCTCGGGTCCTCAATAGGTCGCGATAGAGATCGGCGCTGGCGGTCTCGCGATAGTCGCCAACTTTGGCAACCAGATATTCCGTCGGCACAGCGATGCCCATCCTATCGTTTCGAAAAAAAATCACCGGATCGCAATTTTTCCAGGGCACCAGCAGTTTGCGGGGCCATACCCGATATCCGATCCAGCCTCCGACGGCTAATAGAGCTACCGCCATCAAACATCCGATGAACCACATCGCCCTGCGGCCTGAGGACATGCTGATCCAACTGTAGCTCCGTTTGGATTTTAGCGCCGTTGGTCGATACCGCCGTTGGGCTGGCCTGTCGTAAGACGGCGTGGGCGTTACGCTGAGACCGATTTGGCTTTGGCCTTGCTGTCTTCCGCGGGGATTAACACCGGCGATTGGTTTTCGTCGGATATGTCGCTGGACTCGCGCTCGTGCAGTTTGCGGCCCTTGGAGCGGGCCAGTTCCGCGTTCAATTCCGCTCCCAGCATCAACGCGATGGCGCTCACATAAAACCACAGCATGAGTCCCATCACCGCGCCGAGCGTTCCAAACGTCCGGTTGTAGTTGGCAAAATGCGACAAGTACCAGCCCAGGATCCAGCAGACCGCGAGCCAGCTTGCCACCGCCACCACCGCCCCGGGAATCTGGTCTACGAAGCGCTGCTTCACGTTAGGCCCCAGAAAATAAATAATTTCCACGGAAACGACGGTGAACGCCCCGATTACCGGCCACCGCAAGTAGGGCCACACGCTGAAGAATAATTCCCCGACGTGAAGCTTCCCGGCGACGGTGGCTCCGATTTGCGGGCCGAGGGCGGTAGCCACCAGAAGAAGCGTGACCATGGCTCCGGTGAGCAAGGTGAGCCCAAACGCCACCATCCATTTCTTCCAGAAAGGGCGGCCTTCGCCGACGTCGTAGGCTACGTTGAGCGCGGTAATCAGCGACACGAAGCTGCCCGAAGCCGCGAATAACGAACTGGCAATGCTGAACGAAAGCAGCTCCGGGTTTTTGCGCAGCACGTCGTGCAAAACCAATCGAACCACACCCATGGAATCCGGTGGAACTACCCGGGTCATCATTTGCAGAATGTTCTGGAAGATGTTGTCGATGGGGATAAATGCCAGCAGGCTGGCAAGAAAAATCGGCTCTGCACAAGAATTTGTAGAGACTCGCATTTCAGGCTGCTTTCTGAAGAACGATGAATTCTGTTTTTGTGACTGCCATGCGCTGTGCCTTAAGCAGTAGGTAGGCGAGATTTTTGTAGCCGCGGCCCCTTCTAAGAAGAGTTTTGATGTTGCCGTTGATGGCTTCCACGACTCCGAAACGTACTTTGGTGCGGCAGTAATTCAGGATTCCATCCAGGTGATCCGCCAACATCTGGGCCAGTCTTTGAAAGGGTGGCAATCGTTGCCATCGCAGTTGATCGATCCAACTTAGCAGATAGCGCACCATGGCTCCCTCATAGCGGTAGGTCCACAACCGCTCCAAGCTTTCTTTTAAAAGGTAGGCTTTCATCACCCGACGATTGAGGGCGAACAGCTCGTTTAGCTGCTGGCGTTTTTGGTGGTCTAGATTCATCCAGCGCGTCAACAGCAGCCAGCGTTTGCCCTTCACGACACCGCGCATGCGCCCACCTTTGCGAAAGAACTCCGCCCTCCGCACTTCATCGATGGCCTTGTTGGCATGCTGCAGAACGTGGAACTTGTCATACACGATCCGGCAGTGGACAGCCCATTGGGCAATGCTGTTCGTAAATGGGCGCCACATATCCACGCACGCCGCCTCGATGTGCTTCCGCTGGGTTTCACTCAGTTGCGTTCGAAAAAACTCATCGAGCGTTTCTTGCTTGCGATCCTGCCCGAACCACAAAGGCTCGCCGGTCTGCAAGTTGCTGACCACGGTGATGAACTTCATCTGCTTGCCGAAGTAGATCTCGTCCACACCCATCTGCTCTAAGCGATCCTTGCGGCGCGTCGCACTCCAGCGCTGCAGATACCGCAGGTCGATCGCTCGCACCGTGCTGGCGGCCAGTCCGAACTGTCTGGCCACCTGGCGTACCGCTGCGCTTTCGCACGCCAACCCCACCGCATCCTCAAAGTCTTTGCTAAAGGGCGCTTTGCTCGGCAGTTGCGGTACCTTCTCGACCTTTACCCCGCACTCCGGACAGCACACCCGGTACAGTTCGATGATTACCGTGGTCCGATACTTTCTCCACGGCAAGTCGCGTACCTCGCGCTGGTAATAGTCATGCGCGTCGCTAAACTTCCTTCCGCATCCCGAACAGATCAGTTTGCGATTCCCCCGCTTCCGCCGTACCCATAAACACAAGGTCTTGGCGGTTTCATCGATTTCGTGTCGAAACACCCGATAACCCGGCCAATCCAGGATTCTCGTGAATTCGTTGTCGCGCATTCCGCCGAGTCTAGCCGAACTGCCTCTCGACGGAAACCCGCTCTCCTATTGAGCCTCTACGAATTCCTGCTCAGAGCCGAAAAATCAACATTGGAAATACCGACAGCAAAAAGAAAAACGCTATAGACGCGGCGTACGCCAGATAGTTGTACTGATCGAAATCGTCATAGATCCTTACCAGCAGCCGCCAGATTCTGGAAGCATACCCGCGAAATCCGGAAATCCAATTGGCCCTGGGCATAACCAAGCTCCCTCACCACTTTGCAAAGCCCTTCATCTCTTCAATACTTCACTTCAACATCCGCACGATTCACCGCGTCATCTGATAATACGTTGATTGAAATAAATCACCGGCAACTTCTCCGAAAGATCACGCTTACCATTCCTTGCGGAAATTGGTTTCGAAGGAAAATCCTCCGTTCTGGTCGCGCACTAGGCTGAGCGAAGCCTTGCGGTTCAACTGGTACTCCAGCTTGATGGCTTGCTGCTGCGTCGAAGTGACGTCGGCAGAGTAGGTGACAAATATCTTGCTGCTGACACGTTGCTGGATGGCAATGCGCGCCCCGGGGCTTTGCTGGTCGCTCCCCAGCACCGGATCGATCGAGAGCTGCGAAATGCCGGCCAATTTCTCCACCCGGCTGGTGACCTGCCCGCTCACCTGCGAAGCTATCAATGATTCCGCGCCCAGGCTTCCCGGCGTAGGATTGGCGGCTGAGGCTTCGGATGTCTTGCCGAAAGCTATCAGGTTGATGATGTCCGCGGGCGGCAGTGCGGGATCCGACGAATAGTTGGTGTGCAACTGATCGACCGGGCCCCACAAACGCATTTGAATTCCGTACTGGTTGATGGTGGTATTCGCAGCGATGTCGATTACCGGTTGAGTGCGGGAAGGATTGAGGAATTCGATGGTTCCCGCTTGAATCAGGTAACGATTGCCACGGAAGATCAGCTCCCCGTCATTCAGATTGATTCGCCCCAGCATCACCGGTTGCGAGGCGGTGCCTCGAAGTTCCAGGTTCGCGTTGCCGGACATACTCAGATTGCGGCTGCTCGGGCTGATGCCTCCGGGTGTGTGGATAGCCACTTCCAGACGCAGATTGTCGCTAAAGCCGCCGGTGGGTGGAGGCGCGGCCACTCCGCCGCCCAATTGATCGCTGACCTCCATGAGATCAAAATTCGACGTAAACGAGAGTTGAGTAACGTTTACCTGTCCACGTAACACCGCATCGCTGGACTGCCCGGACAGCGCCAGGTTGGAATCCAGCGTGGTACGAATGCTTTGCGCATAGAGCACGCGCACGCCCTCGGCCTTCATGGCCATATCAAACGTCAGTGTGGGCCGGTAAGTCAGACCGCCACTGGCGGTCACCGTGCCGCCGCCCACTTTGCCAGTAAATTTTGTAATGTCCAGGCGGTCGCGGGTAAGCGTCAGCGTGCCATTGCCATCTTGCAGCCCCAACGGAGTTCCCGCTTGCGCGAAACTGGCGTTCACTACGTGAATTTGTCCCTGCAAATTGGGATTCGCACGCTGGCCGTAAGTATTAATGTCCAGCCGCAACTGCCCGCCGCTGGTAATGTCCGGGCTGACCAGTTCGGCCAACTTTAGATCAATCGTGCCTTGCAGCAGCATCGACGCGAGCGCATCCTTGGCGGCCGGCAACCGGGCCTGGAAAGTCAGGTCCGTCCCGGTGCCGCGAATGATGAATCGCTTTACGTCGAGCGCGCCGTTTTGATAGTCAGCCTGAATGGGACCGGCTGCCGCCAGATGGATGGCATCCTTGTAATCCAAGGTCAGTTTGGGCAACTCGATATGCCCGTTCCACTGCGCCTGGTTTTTCAATGGCCCGCGCAAACTGGCGTGCAGTTCCGTCTGTCCGGAGATGTGCGCGGCCTGCGCCGGCGCGTACATAGCTAAAATCGGCTGCAGCGGAAGCGCCTGCGTGTCGATGGTAATGTCCGCAGGATAATCGCCGGTCAATCGTATGGTCCCGTGGCCGTCGGCGTGAGTGCCAAGAACCAGGGAGGTCAGGTTCAGTTTCGCCACGTGATTGGCGACGTCGGCCGTCAGCCGCACGTCGTTGATAGTTTGGTCGCGAACAGCGAGCTTCGGTATTTCCACCGCGGCCTGCAGGCCGGGGTCTTGCAGCGTGCCGCGCCCGGTGGCGGTGAGATTGAGCGTTCCGCTCAGCTGCAGATTCCTGCTCTTGACCGTTTCCAATTGGTTGAGCTTGATTCCCGTGGCCCTCACCGTAACTTCATAGGCCTGCTTTTTCGGCTGATATTGGATGTCAGCAGTGGCCGTCCCTGCGGGCAGATCCGCCTGGAGTCTCGCAGTGAGCTGATCACCGTTACCCTGCAACGAAAGATTGACAGCCTTCACCGGCTCGTTGGCCACACTCCCGTGTGTAAGAGCAATCTTGCCCTGTCCGGCAGGAGCCAACAGTGTGCCCTGTGCCTGGACATTCGCAGACAAGGTTCCCGACACTTCGCCGGAAGCGCCCACAGCTTTGGCCAGCTCGCCGGCCTGCAGGTCCGCGGCAGAAAGGTGGACCTGGAATTTACTTGCATCGGTGAAAACCCAGCGACGCAGACCGGCGTTCAATTGGAAAGCTACATGACCTTTGTCAGCCGCCACCAGTTCGCCATTTTCGATCTGTATGGAAGAGGGATTGGCGATGAGCTGCGCGTGCATCTGCTTCCAGAACGTTCCGCGCACGCGCATGTCTCTGGTGGAGACTTGGCCGCGTACCTGCGGATTCTGGGTAGATCCGCTTACCGTCGCCGTTAAATTGGTGCTCCCATAAAGGTCAAGCGGCGTCGCGCTGGGCCCACGGAACGCCGCCGCGATCTCTTCTAGCTCATGCATCTGATTGCTTTTGATGCTGACCTGGAGTGAGGAACTACGGCTCGCCGTACCATCGAGAGATACCGTTGTTTGCGGCGTTCGAAGGTAGCTTTGCCGGAAGGCCAGCAACTCCTTGGCGGCGCTGTATCGCGCATGAATCAATCCATTCAAAGGTATGCTCTTTTCGGTTTGGCTCGACTGCGCCGCTTTCATCTCGGCCGCAAGTTTTATCTCCGCGCTGGCAACCAGGTTCCCCATCGTCTTTCCCCAGGCCGCATCCGCCGTAGCATTGACCGATCCGTTCACCGAGTAATAATGCCCCGCCGATGGTCCCAATAGCCGCTGAATGGCTGACGCGGAGATGCTTTTCAGCGTAGCGCGAAGATTTGATTTGGAAGAGCCGGCCAAGTCCTGAACGGTCATGTTTCCGTCCAGCGTTCCGCCGAGAAGTTCTGCGTGGATGCCGTTGACCTGAGCGTTACCATTTTCGAGCGCGTATTTCGCCTTCACATCGCGAATATCCAGCGGCGCTCGCGGCCGCGCGATCGTCAAGGCGTCGCTCTGCAAATTTCCATGCACCGTAGTCGACGCCAGAAATGTCTTGCCGGGTTCATTCTGGTAATTGATCGAGCCCGACAGACGAATCAGCCCCGCCGGCAGTGATGGGTTTTTCAAAACCGCTTGAAACTTGCCGGTGTCCACCGCCGCCTGGTAGGTAGCCTGTGCCTGCGGCTGAGAATAATCGCGGACGGTGGCTTCGAGTGACATCCGGGAATCCTGACTCCGGAGCTGCGCGCTTTCCAGTGTGAATTGCTGGGGAGTGGCGCTGAATTGTGCATCAAGTTCGTGTGGGAGAGGTTCGGATCCCTGAAAGCGCACTTGCCCGTCGCGGTACGACAGCGTTCCGGAATATTTATTTTCCAGCGGAGCAAAACCGAGCTTGAATTGCAGTTGGTGCAGATTGGCGGAAAGGTCGCTCTTTTCGTTGTTGTAGTACGCTTCGCATTGATTCAGCAGCAGATGTCGAACGCCCAGCGCGAAAACATCCAGTGAACTTCCGGAACTGGCACTGGTGTTGGCACTCGAGGAGTGCGGCAGATTGGTGTGGCCTTGGTTGTCAGCGAAGATGTGCACCACGGGATGCTGAATTTGAATGTCATTCACATACCACGCGCGGTGCCACAACGAAGTGATCGTCAGGTTTACGGAAACCTGATCCGCGGTCAGCAGCGGCGTATCCGCATAGGGCGGCGCCCCGTGAATCACTACATTATAAAGGACCACGTCCGGGCCGAAGTTAGACCAGCCCACGGAGAAATTCCGCAGCTCTACCGGACTGCCAAATGCTTCCGAGGCCCTGGCCTGCGCGGTGCGCAACAAATAGACGTGAAATTTGTTGCTGTGAAGTAATATGAAAACGGTGGCGACCAGCAAAAGAACCATCGCCGCCAGCGAGCCAAATATCCAACCTGCTATGCGCTTCCAGCGAGCGTGCCGCGGCTGCGCCGGTTGACGCACGGAACCGCGCCCCTCGGAGTGAAATGTCGAATTTTTTCTTGTTGTGCTCAAAATGCCTGCCCCAGAGTGATGAAAAGTTGTGTAGCCGAAATTCCCGGCGGCGCATTGAGGTTGTGCCCGATGTCCACCCGGATTGGTCCGACCGGAGTCTTGTAGCGCAGCCCCACGCCCACCGTGTTCGAATAGTTCGAACCAAAACCACTGAAACCCACGCTGTGAAAAACGTTGCCGCCGTCATAAAACGCGGCGACGCCCAATCCTTTTTTGATGGGAACCGGGATGCGGAATTCCGAGTTGACGATAAAAAGTTCGCGCCCGCCTTCGGGAACCTGAATCTGCGTGCACGTCGACGTGTCGGCCGGATTGCTGCACACCGCGACGGTACGCTGCGGTCCAGCTCCATTCAGCGGAAATCCGCGCAAGGTGCTGCCGCCGCCGGAGAAAAACAGCTCGCTCACCGGCACACGGCTGCTGACGAAGGGTTGCGCTAGACCAACTCGCGCGCTGTTGGCCCAGATTATTCCCGAGTTGATTTTCTTGTAGTAGGACGCCTGCGCGCGGAGTCTGGCGAAATTTACACTGGACCCGATAGGCCGCAGATTGATGTCGAAATCGACGGTCTGATAGGTGCCCTTGGTGGCGTCCAGCGGATTGTCGCGGGTATCCCGGGAATACGCTGCCGCCAAAGTAGAAAGGTGCACTTGCCGATCCTCCGGCAGCACCAGGTCCGGTATCAACAGATTGGTGAGCGATGTTCGCCGGTAGCCGTAGCGTAGCGAGAGCGTCTTGGTTCCAGCGGCATTCAGCAAACGTCGCACCTGAAAACCCGTATCGCCGAAGCGCGAGGTGAAAATGGGATTCTCACTGTTGCGTTCTCCGGAGAGGATCAGGCTGGAACTCCAGTTTGCGCCGAATAGATAGGGATCGGTGTAGGTGGCCCCGGCGCGTTGCACTAGTCGCGCGCCAAGCAACGCTATGGTGATGCTCTCGCCCAACCCGCGGAAGTTGTGGCGCGTATATTGGAAAGTTCCGCGAGGTCCCCAGAAGGTTTGTTCACTGGTGCGAAACGTGGAAGGCAGGCCCACTGGAGGAAGGCCCGGAAGCGCCACCGTGCCGCCGGGAATGCTGCCGTCGCGGTTGACCACTTCAAAACCCACTCCGTACCGGATTTCGTTTTCCTTGGACTCGTGCAGCTTGACCAGCAGATCTTCGCTGGTCTGCGTGGTGATCGGGCGCCGCGGCGTAACCCGCGCCCAATCGAAAATTCCCAGGTTATACAGCCGGCTTTCCGCGCTGAACATTTCGTCTTCCCGTAGCGGAGCTTCCGGCTTCATGCGCACCGTCTTCTTAATCAGCGACGGCCGCGTGGAGCGCGCTCCCAGCGTAACGATCGAGTGAATGGTGACGCGCGGCCCCTCGGTAATGTGATAGGTCACCACTAGGCGGTGAGGATCTTTGTCCACTTCGCTAGCGGTAGCCCGGAAATTCGCGTTGAGATAACCCATGCGCAGATACTGCGCCATCACCTGGTTGCGATCGTCGCCTACTCGTTTCGATGAATAGGGCTGGCCTTTTCCGAGTTGCAGCCCCCTGGGTGCCAGCTTTTCCAGCGGAACCGTCGCATTGCCGTCGATGTGCAACGCTTCGACGATATTCCGCGGCCCCTCGTCGACGCGGAAGATTGCCACAATGTCGCCACCGGTCTTCTTTACATCGGAAGTCACCGAAGGGTCGCTGAATCCTGCTGCCTGGTAAACCTTTTTGAGATTGCTGGCGCTCTCTTTTGCCCGACGGTCGCTGAAATCCCCGTGCGAGAAGAACGGAATAAATCCGACTTTTCGCACCGAGATATGCCCACGAAGTTCGGCGTCAGACAAAGTGTGGTTGCCGTCAATCTCGACGCTCTTCACCTTGTAGCGCGGGCCCTCGGTGACCCGGTAGACGATGTCTTCGCCATCCGGAGCACTGTGAGTGTCGGAACTCACCGTCGCTTCAAAATATCCTTTCGATTGAAAATAGGAGATCAGGTTCTGGCGTCCTTCCTGAATGATTTCCGGGTCCAGTCCAGCTTGTTCATAGACCGGAAGAAGGCGGTGCTGCGTCCAGCTCCACAGATGCGCGCCTTCAATCTTCACGCGTGCCGGAGATCCCGGATCGATTTTGAAGTGCACATCGGCGTGATTGGTAGTCGGGTCATACTCCGCGCCTGCCAATTCCACGCGGCCACCCAGATAATGGTCGTCGATGAGTTTACCCTCCAGGTACTGCGGGGCTTTTTCGACGGTGCGAAACGAGTAGGATTTGCCGTGGCGAATGGCCACGCCCCGCAAGCGAGCGCAGATCGATTGCAGATCACCTTGCAGTTTGGGCTTGAGGGTCGGAGGTGCACCGTCGAGGATCACGTTTCCGAATTTGGCGTGGCGGTCTAGGGTTACGTGATAGTCCACGTTCACCAGACCATGTTCGGCATCAACGTGTAATTGCGATTGGACTCCGGCCTGGAAGTAGCCATGCTGCTGAAAAAAGCGCGTCAAATTGTCGCGCGTGTTGGCTACATCGATGGGCGAATATGCCCCACGGGGCGGATATTGAGCTACCTGCAACAAACGGGAATACGGGAACTTTCCGGCGCCGGGAAACGTGTAAATGCCAAAATAAAGTGCGGGCTGCAAGACAAACATGATCCGCACGCCGTCGGTTTCAGGCCGAATTTCCAGCCTTACGTCGTTGATCGTTCCGTTGCTCTTCAGAGCCTGAAGGCTTTCGTCGATTTTCGCCCGTGAAAACGGTTCGCCGGGCTTTATCGCCAAAAGCGATCGCAGCGCGCTTTCATCGATGTCCGTGCGTCCGGCCAGTTCTACCGCTGCCACGCGCTGGCCTTCATAAGAGGAGAGAACCTGTTTTACTTCGGGCGCGGTTTCAGGGGTTTGCTTGGTTGCAGCATCCTGGGCTGAAGCTGAAGCGGAAACCGCCGCGGTAAGCGACACAACCAGGACCCCACACGGAAAGTGACGCTTCCAAAGGCTGCCCATTATGGAAATCGACGCCAACCCACACGTTCCTCTCAGTCCTAAGCCGGGACCTGTTGATACGATGCGTTCTGTCACCCGAATGGTTTGGCAAGTTTGCTCGAGAGCTAACGATTTGTTGGCACTAGGGGAATTACTGTAGACAAGAAAATTTGCTCTTTGGTTTCAAATCCCGCGATGAGAGAAAAGTTCTGTCGCCGACTACTTACTGCCGGCTGCAAGAAAAGCCCGGGCGCAAATCGAGGACGGCCAGCGGTTCGCACTTCACAATTTGTGTAACAGCTTGAGCAACTGCCGTTTGATCAGATGCCGCCTAAAAGATTTTGTCGTTTCCATATCGTGTTCGATCCTCTTCGTCAGTTTTTATTTTTCTGTCCACGCCCGTGCATAAATTTACCAGATGATGCTGCCGCGTCCCTCGATTCTAAGAAACTGTGTCACAACGCCACGGCGCGTACCGATTTGCTACGTACACGTCTTCGGTGAATTTCACACCCGTCTGGGGTTGGTACGACTCGTGGACTCCCCCCGGGGTGCACTTTTGTGTTTTGGACGTAACGATTTTATGTATTTTCATGAACTTAGTGATTGATAATGCAACATTATTATACTAAAGTAGTAACTATACTGGAGACTGCATGACACCCTCAATTGTCAAGAACATTGCTCGTATGCCGGCCCGCCGCACAACCCCGGTTCGTGCCCGTATTTCTTACTTGAGCGCCGAACAACTCGAGTGCTTTCTGAAAGTTGCCAAAGAGTTCGGACCGCGCGAGCATGCGATGTTCTTGTTCGCGGTCGCTCACGGCGCCCGAGCCCAGGAGATCGCCAACCTAAAAGTCTCTGATATCAACTTCAACAACGAGCAGATCCACATCGCTCGGCTGAAGGGTTCACTTTCCTCGACCCAGAACTTGCTGAGGGTGAAAGGCAACGCCCTATTCGATGAGAAGGCAGCGTTGAAGGCCTGGCTGGCTGTCCGTGAGCCTGATGCGGACAACTATGTCTTCAACTCTCAGAAATCCACGCAGCTCAATCGCGTCACGGTTTACAAGCTCTTCAAGACCATCGCCAAGAAGGCCGGTCTTGGCGAGAATTTACAGCACCCGCACGTTCTGAAGCACACAGCGGCTATGCTGATGGTCCAACAGGGTGCGAACGCCTTCCTGATCCGCCAGCACCTCGGGCACCGCTCCTTCGACAGCACCCTTGCCTACGTCAATCCTAGTGATGCTGATGCCTCCGCTGCCTCGGCAAAGGCGTTCAGTCAGGTCTTCTAGCTGGCTACAAAAGCACCACATTGGGTTCTCATCGTGATGGATCAATTCACGCGTCGCATGGTTGGTTTTGGTGTTCGAGGCGGCATCGTGGATGGGGCAGCCCTGTGCCGGATGTTCAATCGAGCGATTAGAGGGCAAACAACGCCGAAGTATCTCAGCACCGACAACGATCTCTTGTATCGATTCCATCAGTGGCAGGCCAACCTCCGAGTGCTGGAGGTGACGGAAATTAAGACGGTGCCCTATGTGCATTTATCCCATCCGTTTGTCGAGCGGCTCATCGGGACCTTACGCCGAGAATGCCTGGACCGTACGTTATTCTGGACCACGACCGACCTGGAGGCCGAGCTACTCGATTTCCAACATTATTATAATGAGCATAGAACGCACGC